>NZ_JBNLYC010000024.1:0-48104 GCF_050172015.1 Bacillus sp. GMa5/1
AAAATCAGTGGTCTTTTAAATGATTAAGCAGCTTTCTGTTCAGTTTGAGGAACAGGTTTTTGAAGCGAGTTATAAACTCCTGTTCCGATAACGTCTAATGCCATTCTCATTCGTTCAGGTGAAATGTTTTCTAATACGTTATCTTGAGGTGTATGGTATACCTTCTCAATATGATAGATTAATGGATTCCAACTATCGATACCCATCCAAATGAATAGAGCAGCAGGAATACCAGCTTCAGCAAATGGAACATGATCACTAGAACCGAATTTACCTTGTAGGATGAGGTTATTATTTAGTTGTTTACCTGCTTGCAAGGCAGCGTCTGTTACAAAGTTTGTAGAGCCATCAGGTGTCATAGCATATAAATTCTTTGCTTTATCATAATTTGTTGCAACCATGTCGGCGTTAAAGACACCTAAAATACGGTCGCGTTCTTTTTGGGATAGACTATTCACGTAATAATCCGAACCAAGTAATCCAGTTTCTTCAGAACCAAAGGTAATAAAGCGAATTTCTTTATCAGTTTCTACATTTTGAAAAGCACGAGCTAGTTCTAATACTAATCCAGTTCCAGAAGCATTATCATTTGCGCCAGGTGCTCCGACAACACTATCATAGTGCGAGCTTACAACGACTGCTTTTTCATTACCTGTACTCTTCTTTGGTTTCTTTTTGGCGATAACATTTAGAGATGTTAATTTAGATTCATGTCTCGCTTTTAGGGAAAGAATTGTTGTCCCTTTTTTAGCGATTTCTTCTTTAAATGCATTTCCTTGCGCATAAGCAAGACCAAAGACAGGGATAGATTGCTTTTTCATTAGGCGGGGATTGAAGGTTTGTCCATAATTTCCGCGTCCGCCAATTAAACTGTATAAAAGAACACCTTTTGCACCTTTGCTAACAGCATTTTCAACTTGTTTATTATAGTCGGTAACTGTCGTTCCTCTTTCAAATAAAACAATTTTACCGTTTACTTCATTTGGAATATCTTCTAATTTTGTCCCACCTTGAACAAAGATAAGGGGAGCTGTAACAGCTTCTGTAGAAATTAGTGCATTAGGAGCAGCACCAGCTTGCCAATTACGTTTTGTTGATAGGGGTGATTCAATGAATCCAACGTATTGATCGGGCACCTGAAATGGTTGATATTCTACTTCATAGCCCATTGATTTAAGCTGCATACCAATGTAACGAGAAGCCCATTCTTCGGATTTTGTTCCACCGGGGCGAGGACCAATTGTTTCAGATAAGAAACGAACATGTTCAATCGCGCGGTTTGGATCAATCTGTTTTGTAATAGATGGAGTTTGTGTAACCTCTGACGTGGAATCCGCTTTTGCTTGCCCAATTGGAGCTAAGCTAACAGCAAGTGATACAGCAAGCAAAGAGCTTACTATTTTTTGTTTCAATGATTTTCTCATTTTTTCCTCTCCTATTCTTCTATTCTCTCTGACTGACAAAAGAAGACGGATAATGACTTTATTTTACCTTCACACCTTTTGTTTTTCAATATTCTGACATTGAGAAATAAAAAAACGATATATGCATATTTGCATATTTTTGAGGGAGATATGTATGCTATCATTTTAAACGAAGGTTCGCTTTCTACTCTGAAAGCTCCTACATTGCATGAATCTAGTGTACCCAAACTTTAGATTATGTAGAGGAATGGAACCACTGTAGGGTTTCATTTCTCATGTTTGAATCAGTTGATGGTAATTATGTTTCCGCATTTCATAATTATTATCAGTGATATATGTAAGGCATCCATATGAAAATAAGAGGCTGTTCAAAGGTTTTCCGTACTTTTGGGCAGCCTCACCCCGTTAAAAGGACGATACTTTATGTATCGTCCTTTTTGTATAAAAAAACATCCAATCAATTGAGAGATTGATTGGATGTGAAAAAATTATTAATAATTTTTTTTGCGTTTTGTAGCTAAAATACTTAATAATCCAGCTAGTAGAAGAACAATACCTACTGTTTGTGTAGGGTCTTCTTTATGACCTGTATTTGGAAGGTGCTTATCCGTATTTCGATCATCTTGCTGTTTGTTATCTGTTTTATTCGATGTTTCTTCGGAAGTTCCGTTTTCGTGTTTCTCAGGTGTTTCATTATTTTGTTCTTCAGAAGTTCCGTTTTCGTGTTTCTCAGATGTTTCATTGCCTTTGTTATCTTCTTTATTTGGAGGAGTAATTGGCTTGTCATCTCCACCTGAAGAAGATTCAATTTTTTTATTTGAAACTGTAATTTGTAGTGGCTTAGCTTGGGCTTTATCAATTGTAAAGTTTATTGGTGATGCATCTAATTGATAGCCTTTAGGAGCCTTTGTTTCTACTAATTGATAATTACCAGGTTTCAAATCATTTACGATTACTTTTCCGTGTTGATCTGTTTTTAAACCTTCTCGGATGACTTTTCCATCTTGGTCTAAAATATTGAAAATGGCACCTTCAAGTGTTCCATGGTGATCAATATCAACTTTAGTTAACTCAATTGAACCTGTTGTTAAACTATTTAAGGCTGTAACAGAGGTAACCTGAGATTGTCCTTTCGTAATTGTGAAAGGAATTGGTTTAACGTTTAAATCATAGCCAGTTGGAGCTTTCGTTTCAATGAACTGATAATCTCCCGGACGTAAATCAGAAACTGAAATCTTCCCATCTTTATCAGTAGTTAAATCAGTGCGAACAATTTTACCTTTCGCATCGATGATGTTAAACACTGCATCAGAAAGTTTTGTATCTGGATTTATATCATCCACTTTTATTAATTCTACAGCACCCTCAGTTAAGCTATTTGTAGCAGTAACTTGGAGCTTTTCTTTTTGGCTTTTCTTAATTGTAAACTTAATAGGTGTACTATCTAATTTATAGTGTTCAGGAGCTTTCGTTTCAATAAACTGATAGTCCCCAGGACGTAAATCAGAAACAGAAATTTTTCCATGTACATCTGTTGTAAGTTCAGTGCGAATGCCGTTACCATTCATATCAGTAATTTTAAATATCGCATCTTTAAGAGCAGTACCATCTACATCATCTACTTTAGAAAGTTCCACAGTGCCTTTCGTTAAGCTATTTGTAGCTGTAACGGAGATAGGATCAGCTTGGCTCTTTGTGATTGTGAATGGAATTGGCTCTTTGTTTAAATCATAGTGTTTCGGAGCCGTTGTCTCGATGAATTGATAATCACCAGGACGTAGGTCAGAAACGCTAATTTTACCTTGTTGATTCGTAACAAGATCTTTGCGAATTACAGTGCCATTCATATCCACAATTTTAAATACTGCGCCTTCAAGAGTAGTGCCATCGACGTCATCCACTTTAGAAAGTTCCACGCCGCCTTTTGTTAAACTATTTTTCATAGTAACGGTAGCAATATCTTTTTGGCTTTTTTCAATTGTAAATATAATTGGTTTTTTGTCTAAATCATAGTGTTCAGGAGCCGTTATTTCAACGAATTGATACGTACCAGGACGTAAGTTTTCGATAACGATTTTACCTTCACTGTTTGTTTTTAAATCTGTTTTAAGTACTTTGCCATCTTGATCTAGTAAATTAAATACCGCATCGGCAAGTTTTGTTTGAGTGTTTAAATCATCAACTTTAAGTAATTCGATACTACCTTGTTTTAAGCTATTTGTAGCAGTTAAAGAAATAACTTTCTTCTGTCCTTTTTCAATAGTGAATTTGATTGGTGTTTCATCTAAAACGTAATGCTTAGGAGCTTTCGTTTCGATGAATTGGTAATCACCAGGACGTAGGTCGTTAATTTCGATTATTCCTTGTTCATTTGTAACAAGGTCTTTATGAACTACATCACCGTTCATATTAACAATTTTAAATACTGCATCTTTAAGAACAGTGCCATCAATATCGTCTACTTTAGAAAGTTTAACTGCACCCTTTGTTAAAGCATTTGTAGCAGTGATATGAAGAGTTTCAGTTTGGCTCTTTTTAATTGTAAATACGATAGGTTTTTTATCTAAATCGTAATGTTCAGGAGCAATTGTTTCAACGAATTGATACGTACCAGGACGTAGATTTTCAACAACAATTTTACCTTCAGCATTTGTTTTTAAGCCTTCTTCAACTAGCTCACCGTCTGCATCTAATAAATTAAATACGGCGTTAGAAAGTTTTGTATTTATATCAATATCGTCAATCTTTGTTAGTTCAACGCTACCTTTTTTCAAAGCATTTTTGCCTGTAACATTGATCTCTTTCGTTTGACTTCTTTCAATTGTAAATGGAATCGTTGTTTCATCTAATACATAGTGCTCAGGAGCTTTTGTTTCAATGAACTGATAGTCTCCAGGGCGTAAATCAGAAACAGAAATTTTTCCGTTTTTATCTGTAACAAGATTCGTATGAACTTCCTTACCATTCATATCCACAATCTTAAAGATTGCACCTTCGAGCATCGTACGATCGATGTCATCAATTTTTGTTAATGTTACTGCGCCTTTCTTTAAACTGTTAGTAGCGGTAACAGTAATATTCTCTTTTTGACTTTTTTCGATAGTGAACGGAATAGGGTCTTTGCTTAAGGTATAGTCTTTTGGAGCTTTTACTTCAATAAATTGATAGTCTCCAGGACGTAAATCAGAAGCAGTAATTTTACCGTTTTTATTAGTCGTTAAACCTTTTCGAATTACCTTTTTAGTATCATGAGCGTCAACGATTATAAATTCTGCACCTTCAAGAGTAGTGCCATCAACATCATCCACTTTTGTTAAAGTGACGCCACCTGTAAGTAAACTATTTTTTACAGTAACAGGGATAGGAAGATCTTCCTTACTACCTTTTTTAATTGTGAACTTAATAGGTGTTTTGTCTAATTTATAATGTTCAGGGGCTTTTGTTTCGATAAATTGATAATCCCCTAGTGCTAAATCAGGAATAACTAATACTCCGTGATCATCTGTTGTTAAATCTTTCATAATTTCTTTGCCAGTTGCGTCTTGCAATGTAAATACAGCGCCGGCAAGAGCTTTACTACTTTCCACATCATCTTCTTTAATAAGTTTAACTTTTCCTTTCGTTAAACTATTTTTAAATGTAAGTGGAAGGAGTTTTTGTTGTCCTTTTTCGATTGTAAATTCAATTGGTTCTACATTTACATCGTAATAAGTTGGAGCCTTTGTTTCGATAAGTTTATAGTTACCAGGACGTAAGTCATCTACAACTAGCCTTCCTTTACTATTCGTAACAAGGTCCGTACGAACATCTTCATTAGTATCTCTATTAACGATTTTAAATACTGCACCTTCAAGTGTTTCCTTTTCATCTGCAGCATTCACTTTTGTTAACTCAATACCGCCTTTTGTTAAGCTGTTTTTAGCGGTAACAGTAGCCTGAGTTGTTTGACTTTCTGTAATCGTAAATTTAATTGGTTTTGTATTTTTGTCGTAATACTTCGGTGCTGTTACTTCGATAAATTTATAATCGCCAGGGCGTAAGCCAGTAGCGATAGCTTTACCATCCGCACCAGTTTTTACATTTTCGCGAATGACTTTCTTTTCATCATTAGCATCAACAATTTTAAATACAGCACCTTCAAGAGCTGTACCATCGATATCATCAACTTTTGTTAATTCAACATCTCCTGGTTTTAAAGTATTTTCAGCTTTCACAAGTAGAGTTTCTTTCTGACTTCTATCGATTGTAAATTCAATAGGTTCTGCTCGTAAAACGTAATGTTCAGGAGCAGCTATTTCAATAAATTTATACGTACCAGGACGTAGGTTACTAACTTTAACTTTACCGTGTTTATCAGTAGTTAAGTTAGTGTAAGGGGAAACGTCATTATTATTTGTATCGACAAGCTTGAATACTGCACCTTCAAGGGGTTTTTTCTCACCAAACTCATCAACTTTTAATAATTCAACTTCGCCCGTTTTTAAGCTGTTATTTGCCGTAACAGTAGCAAGAGCTTGTTGGCTTTTATCAATTGTAAACTCGATAGGGTTTGTACTTAACGTATAATCCTTAGGAGCTTCTGTTTCGATAAATTTATAAACACCAGGCTCTAGATCTTTAATGGTAACTTTTCCATCTGAACCTGTTTTTATATTTTCACGAATTACTTGTTTCTCGTCATTCGCATCGACAATTTTAAATACAGCACCTTCAAGGGCAGTGCCATCGACATCATCGACTTTCGTTAAAGTGACACCACCTTTAATGAGGTGATTTGTCGCGGTAACAGTAAGTGCTTTCTGTTGGCTTTTTTCAATTGTAAATTTAAGCGGTTTTTTATCTATTTCATAATGTTCAGGTGCTTTCTCTTCAACAAACTGGTACTCTCCAGGAAGTAAATTTTTCGCTTCGATTTGTCCGTTACCATTTGTCGTTAATTTGGTATAACCAGGAATTCTTTTGTTATTTTGGTCCCGTACACTAAATACAGCACCTTCTAAAGTATTACCCTCTTTATCAACTTTTGTTAGGATAGCTGAGCCTCTAATTAAGCTGTTTTGGGCCGTTTTATTGATTACTGTTGTTTGATCTTCCTCGATTGTAAATTCAATAAGTCGATCATCTAATTGATAATGCTCAGGAGCCTTTATTTCTTTTAAATAGTAAGTTCCTGGTTTTAAATTATCTACAGTAATTTGTCCTTTATCATTTGTTGTTAATTTTTCGTGTTCTGAAATTATTTTTTTATCTTTATCAAGTAGTGTGAAAACGGCACCTTGCAGTGTGACGTTTTTATTCAGGTCATCAGACTTTGTTAAAACTACTTTACCGACAAACTTCTTATTTGCAAGTTTATATGTTGTAGTCTCTTGTGTACCAAGTTCAACAATTTTTCCTTGTTTTAAATCCCAGCTAATTACATAGCCTTCAGGAGCCTTTGTTTCTTTTAATAAATATTTATCCCGTTTTAAATTATTAAATTTAGCGATACCGTCTTTGTCTGTTGTAATTTTACGGATAACAGTTTTACCTGTACGATCGTATAAAGTAAATTCTGCCCCAGCTAATAGTGCGTTTTTATTGTCGTTATCTACCTTTATAATTTCAAGGTTTCCACGGCCTTTAGTAGCAGATCCTCCGCCTGAACCAGAAGACATTCTCACTTCAATCGTTTCAGTAGTTTCTGTGTTTTTAACTGTCAACTTATTGCCTGTGATTTTCGCTTTATTACTTACTTTTTCTTTATCGTCTGCATTAATAAGTGAGCGATATTCTAAAATATAAGCTCGATCAATTTTTTTCAAGAAGGCAATTTCGAAATGTTGCTTTCCGGTATTATTGTCTGTTGTTATTTTGAGTTTATAGTCTGTTCCTTCTTTTAATTCGTTTACTGTATCTTTTGTTAAATTTCCATATGGATCAACAGTTGTAGGATATAAGTGGAATGAATCTTCCACAATTACCTGATTTTCGGTTGGGTCATCTGTTACAACGGCATCTGCAATGGTTGATTGGCTTTCGTTAATTGCGATACTCCAATTAATATAGTTGTCGTCTTGCACAGCTTTTTTAGTAACGAAGCTGCCACCTTTATTTACTTGAGTGTCACCTGTAAGGGTGTTTACGATTTTAGAGCCATCTTTTAAATCTGCCTCGTTTTTGTAGGTGCCTTGGATAAGTTCACCATCAAGGCTTGTTTTAAAGATAATATAGTAAGGTGAATTAATTGATTGTTTGAAATGAACCTTTAGGGTGTTTTTATTTTCCTCTGTAGGTTCTTCAAGTTCATATTTCTCAGTTGGTACAGCATTACCAGGTTGTGCATTATCAGGATTTCCATTTAAAATCATATCGCGCACTTCAATGGATCCAGGCACTAACTTTTGTTTATCTTGTATGACGTCTATAACATAAGGATCTTTAATCTCAACATTATTATAGTTAAAGCCTATTATCCAAGTGATTTCCTTCGTTTGGGCGTTATAAGAACCGTATTTATAACCATTTGCCTTTGTGAAAGTATCAGGATCAAAATTAGCTTCAACTTTATTTGATTGTGGATTAGAATCCGTATCTATCCAAGAAAGATTACCTGTATTTTTAAATGAAGTTTTACCACTTTCTAGCTTTGTATAATCAAAGTCTGTCGTATATTTTACGACTAATGTCTTTGTCATATTAGACTGATACGTACCTATAAGAGTGATTTTGAAGCCTTTATCTGTTACATCTAAAACATAGTCAGTCCCAGCTTGAAGGGTATAATTTCCGTCTTTAATTTCTAGTTTCTTATCTTTTAATTGTAATCCACCATGATCAAAGGTGTCCGTAATAATCGCGTTGTTTAATGGATAGTTGTTATTATTTACTATAATTGTCCAAGTTGTTGTTTTGTCTTTATAATTTGTTTCAGCTTTATTATTAGATTTAATGATATTTTGCTGCTTGAAGCTAGCTTCATTTTCTTTACTTGAATCATTATCAGCTGTAACTTTATTTTTTACTTTTCCATCTTCTATAACTTTATTAGTTGGCTTGGTTTTATAGGTAATCACATAAGCACTATTAATATCATCATTAAACTGTAAATCGAAGCCATTCTTCTTGTTACTTACAGTGTAATTATTAACAGCGTCTCCTGTTACAAGCGTTCCTTTTTCATTATATGAAGCGTTTTTTACAACAATAGAATTTGCATCTAGTTCGTGTGTATCGTCAAAAATATCTTTTAAAATCGCATCTGCTTTTTTGATCTCTCTTTGATCACCATTGTAAGTAATTGTCCACTCAATTGTTTGCGTCTTTGGATCATATTTACTTGTTTTATTTAAGTGTGTACCACGAGAAACCGTTACAGTAGAGCTTGCGTTTTGTTGCTTTTGATTATCACTCGTTATCGTAACGTTATTTCGGAAACTTTTAATATTTTCATCAGTAATTTTTGTGGCATATTCGATTTGATATGCTTTATTGATAGAATCTTTAAAAGCAATCTCCAATTTTGAGCCATCTGATGAAATAATATTGTAATCTGTTGGCTCAGCTTCTGCACCACGCGTTACATTCCCATTAACATCAACTTCTAAATAATAAACTTTAATAGAATCTTTATTTAAGTTTGTACCTTGTGGAATGTTATCTTTAAAAATAGCGTTTTTAAGGGTGTCTTGCGTTTTGTTCATCTCTACTTTCCAATTAATTTCATTTGTATTAATTGGTCTATCAGGTAATCCTTTTTTATTCGTAGCTGTTTGTACATTAGGCTTAAAGTCAACTGTAATAGAAACATCCTTATCTTTAATCGGGAAAGGAATTTCTTGTGTTGTTGTACCTTTAATTTCAGCTTTATTAAATTCTGTCTTTAATTGTAGGTTACCAGCAACATCTGGATGCTCTTCAACATAATCGTTGAATGTCATCGTGACTTTTCCATCTTTTGTAACAGTAAAATTACCAATTTGATGGTTTTCACTATCATATAAAGGACTGTTAATTGTATTGTAAATCTTAAAATGTTTAGGAAGATCAAAAATATAGTAATCTCCATTTTTCACATTCATTGACTTTAAAAGTTCCCATGTAAACTCAATATTGGCAGGGGAATCTGTACTTGGACGGTTATCCTCTGTAAATGGTTTTTCGTCTTTATCCGTCAACTTTACACCGGTTAAAATGTTTGTTGTTATTTGCTTTGGACCTGAATTTGTATTCTCAGCAGGGTCGCTTGATAGCTTTTGTTCTGGATTGTCAGTAGCAATTTTAGCTGCTAGGTTTTGTTCCGGATTATCAGTGGCAGTTTTAGCTGCTGGGTTTTGTTCCGGATTATCAGTGGCAGTTTTAGCTGCTGGGTTTTGTTCCGGATTATCGGTAACAGTTTTAGTTGCTGGGTTTTGTTCCGGATTATCAGTAACAGTTTTAGTTGCTGGATCTTGCTCCGGATTGTCAGTAACAGGTTTAGCTACTGGATCTTGCGCTTGTTTATTAGTATCCTGTTTGGTGCCATCTTCTTTAGAGTTTTCTACTTGAACAGGAACTGATATAGGCTGAACCATTGTTCCTAAAGGAAAAGCGATTTGAACTGATTTTTCCCCAGTTTTTAAAGTTGAGTTAAACACGGTATCAACTTTAATTTTTCCTTTAGCGTCTTTCAAATTTTCTACTTGATCATTAAATATTAATTTTAGTTTATTATCTTTAGCTGTTATAAAATATTGACCAATATTTTTTTGATCTGTTACTAAATCCCCTTGCAAATCTTTAGATACTTTTAATGCAAGTGGTATTTGAACTACTGCTGTATCATTTGCGTGTGCAACTTGTTGATCCTTTATTGACCAAGCGTATTCTACTTGAATGGTTGATCCTATCTTTATTAAATTGTTAGGATTTTTTGCTTCGTCAATAATATGATTCGTCGCATCTTTCATTTCAACAGTGTCAAATAAGGAATCTCCTGTTAAGGTTTCCGCTTTTACTTGATTGTATGGAAAACTAGCAAGTTGCGAAAATAGTACGAATACAATTAAACATACATTAAAAAGTTTTTTCATTTTTCCTCCTCTGAACATTCATTTGTCCATTGGGGACTTATTCCACATGAACAAATGGAATATTAAAAGTATTTGTTATAAGCTATTTATTTTTGTTATCCCTCCGTTTCTATACGCGTTCTCAGACAAACAGAATTATGTTCAAAGCAATATTATTTAACGTAAAACAAAATGTATATTTACACAGTTCTATGGAAATATACACAATTCGACAAAAAATGTCGAAAAAAATACTGATATAAATAATGATATCAGACCTTTATATGTGAGATAGTTTTCATGTATATCTAGTAAAAAAGAATGGTTATAAAGGTAAGTTTTACGATACATACTAACCAATGTAGTGTATCCCTTTGTGAAGGCTTATTTTTGCCTTAAAGTTATGTGGAAATAAAAATCTAGATAGGGTTGGTTTTGGTCAGAATGAAGACAATATGTACTTTGAAAATAGTCATTTATTTTGTCTAAAGAGAGTTGTGCGATTAGTGGACCGAAGTTGAAAGGTGATAGTTTCTTACATTGTTAGAGAAATATAAGGATTACAGAATATTCGACTAACACGTTACTACGGTCATTTTTGAGCCTGTTTAAACAATAGGAAAGAAGGTGTTTTACTCCTTAGTTACAATATCTTTTTAGTAAAGATAAGCTTAAGTAACCTCCGCTAAAGATTATATACTTAAATGATAAAGAGTTCAACACTAGTTCACATATTTTCCCAAAAATAAAAAACGGCTGTTTTATGTGGAATAAATCTACAAAACAGCCGTTTTTGGTATTAGATTTCTGTTAAGATTATTGGTTCACCGCGTGTTACGACAACGGTATGTTCACATTGTGCAACAAGACTTTTATCTGGTGTAACGAATGTCCAACCATCGTCACCACGTTCAATAATATGATCAGCTTTCATAGAGATGAACGGTTCTACAGCGATAACAAGACCGTCTTTTAGAAGCGCATTATCCATTGGGTCATAGTAACTTAAAATGTGATTTGGTGCTTCATGTAAGCTAAGACCAATGCCGTGACCAGTTAAGTTTTGGATAACATTGTATCCACTTTTATGTGCGAAGTTTGAAACAGCACGACCAATTTGATTTTGTTTTGAGCCAGCTCTAACCTTTTTCATTGCTGCCCAAAATGCATCAACCGCTGCTTGGCAAAGTTTTTCTTTTGCCTCGTCTTCTCCAAGAACAAATGAAATGCCTGTATCTGCATAATAGCCATCAAGTGCAGCGGATACATCGACGTTTACTAAGTCGCCTTCTTTTAATACACGATCTCCTGGAATACCATGAGCAACTTCTTCATTTACACTAATGCAAGTTACACCTGGAAAATCATATTCTTTTTCAGGTGCAGAAATAGCACCATGCTCATCTAATACTTTTTTACCGATCAAATCAAGCTCTTTCGTTGTCATACCTGGCTTCGCTTGTTTTTTCATTTCTTCACGTGCAAGCGCAACGATGCGGCCGATTTTTCGTAAGCCTTCTAAATCTTGTTCATTACGAATAATCATGAAAACCACTGTCCTTCCTCGAATATATATCTTATCCGATTGTATCATGTTTATTTTCGTCCTGCTACTCGCTTGCGGTATGGGGGCTGATTCCTCTCATAAAGAATACATGACAATTGTCATATCGATGTCATGACGCATCATACTGTTTCCTAAGTTTTCCAAGGAATACAATGTAAATATAAGAAACAGCGGGGGTGGAGAGATGGAAAAGATTATTGAAGTAAATGATGTTTCTAAAACATTTAAACATAAAAACGCAGTAAATAATGTTTCATTTCATGTAAATAAAGGGGAAATAGTAGCGTTGCTTGGTCCAAATGGTGCGGGGAAAACAACGACGATGTCGATGATGCTTGGATTAAAGGAACCAACGGAAGGTAAGGTCTCTATATTTGGAAAGAGTCCAAAGCATAGAGATGTTCGTAATAGCCTCGGTGCGATGCTGCAAGAAGTAAGTGTCATTGATAGTATTACGGTGGAAGAGGCAATTGAGTTATTCCGTAGTTATTATACGAATCCTATAGAGAAAGAAACGTTACTGCAGTTAGCAAATTTAGAATCAGAGCGAAAGCAAAGATGTGAGAAATTATCAGGTGGGCAAAAAAGAA
Source organism: Bacillus sp. GMa5/1 (assembly GCF_050172015.1). Classification (NCBI taxonomy): domain Bacteria; kingdom Bacillati; phylum Bacillota; class Bacilli; order Caryophanales; family Bacillaceae; genus Bacillus; species Bacillus sp. GMa5/1. The sequence goes on from NZ_JBNLYC010000024.1 coordinate 12,611, forward strand.
GGTTAAACTTTGCGCTTGCACTTGCGGGAAATCCGGATTTGTTATTTTTAGATGAGCCGACAGTCGGAATGGATATTACGTCTCGAAGAACGTTTTGGGAAACGATTCGAAAGTTAGCAAGTGAAGGGAAAACGATTATTTTAACGACGCATTATTTAGAAGAAGCAGATGCTTTAGCAAATCGTATCTTATTATTTGCGAACGGAAAGATTATCTCAGATGGTACACCAGACGAAATGAAAGCAACGATTTCGAGAAAAACAATCACATTTTACTCAAAGGAAAGCATTCCTACAAAATTACTAAAGGAATTACCAAATGTAATAGAAGTAAAGTCAAACGAAGGCCGCTTCATTTTAACAACGGAGGATACGGATGCAACTTTAAAAGCCATTTATCAAAGGAGTTTACCTGTAACAGATGTTTCAGTTGAACGTGGAAGCCTTGATGAGGCATTTGAACAGTTTGTCGCAAATCAGAAGGAGGAAATCGCATGAGAGCGTTATGGATGCAGTGCAAAATAGAAATTTTACGTACATTCCGCAATAAATTATTTATCTTTTTCTCATTATTAATGCCTGTTATGTTTTACTACATTTTTACAAATGTTGTTCAAGTACCACAAAACGGAGATGCGTGGAAAGCACATTATTTAATTTCGATGGCAACTTTCAGTATTGTAGGGACTGCACTCTTTAGTTTCGGTGTGAGACTTTCTCAGGAAAAAGGGCAAGGATGGACACATCTTTTAAAAATTACACCGCTTCCAGAGGGAGCATATTTAACAGCGAAAATTATCGCTCAAACAGTAGTAAATGCTTTTTCAATATTAGTTATCTTTATTGCAGGGATACTAATTAATCATGTTGAGTTAACGGTAGGGCAATGGATTGGTGCGGGGTTATGGTTATTGTTAGGGGTAACACCATTTTTAGCGTTAGGAACAGTAATAGGTTCCATTAAGAAGGCGGACGCAGCTGCTGGCTTAGCAAATATTTTAAATATGAGTTTAGCTATAGTTGGCGGGTTATGGATGCCGATTGAAGTATTCCCCAAAATATTAAGAACGATTGGTGAATGGACACCAACATACCATTTCGGAAGTGGTGCGTGGGATATTGTAGCTGGAAAATCAATTGGATGGGAAAATATCGCGGTATTAGGAGGTTATTTCCTTATATTTGTTGTAGTATCAATATATATAAGAAAAAGACAGGAAGCGGTATAAATGATAGAGAAGAAGAGGATTGAGATTTTTCCGAAACATATGGGATTTTTTCCGTACATGTGGCTTGTGTATTTATTATTTCCAATTTACCATTTAGCACAAGCATCAGGATGGAAGCTTGTGCTAGGAAGCGGTATGTTGATACTTTTTATTATCACATACCGTCAGCTATATTTTGTTCAGAAGACGTTTATTTTATGGGCATGCATTCAAATGATACTCATCTTTTTATTTGCTTTATTTTATAATCCCTTCATGATATTCTTTGGCTTTTTCACGGCAAGTGCGATGGGATTTGCACCAAGTAAGAAAGTATTTCGGGTATTACTCTGTTTGTTAGCTGTAATGCTTGGAGCATTTGTATTTGTAAATATGAATCAACTAACACCAACAAGTTTAGTAAATATCGTCCCGATGTTTATTTTAATGCTTCTTACGCCATTTGGTATGCGTAATTTTAATCAGAAAAAGATGTTAAGAAATCAATTAGATGAGGCGAACGAGCAAATTAAAGACTTAGTAAAACGTGAAGAACGGCAGCGGATTGCAAGAGATCTTCATGACACATTAGGGCATACGTTATCTCTTATTACTTTGAAAAGCCAGCTTGTAGAGAAGTTAATTGTGAAAAATCCGGAGCGTGCAAGTGCGGAAGCGAAGGAAATTACACAAACGTCTCGTACAGCCTTAAAACAGCTGAGAGAATTAATTTCTGATATGCGTATGATTACGGTAGAAGAAGAGCTAGAGCAAATAAAAGCAATCTTACAAGCAGCTAATATTGAATTAGAAGTGAGGCAAGAAGCAAGATCGAGCTCGTTATCACCAATTGAACAAAATATTGTCGGGATGTGTTTACGTGAGGCCGTTACAAATGTTGTAAAACATAGTAAGGCGACGCGGTGCGCAGTTTCTGTATTAGAATCACAAGGTGAACTAATTTTGAAAGTAGAAGATAACGGAATTGGTTTAACAGATCAAAATCATGATGGAAATGGTATTCGCGGCATGAAAGAACGAATTGCTCTTATTGATGGATTTGTTGAACTAGGTACAATCAATCCAGGGACGTTGTTAACAGTAAAAGTTCCAGTTGTTATTAGAACAGGAAAAGATGAGGTGAGGGCATGATCCGAATTATTATTGCAGAAGATCAGCGGATGCTTCGTGGTGCGTTAGGGGCTCTGCTTGATCTAGAAGATGATATCGAAGTAATTGGACAAGCGGCAAACGGGGAAGAGGCGCTAAAATTAATTGAATCGTTAAAACCGGATATAAGTATTATGGATATTGAAATGCCGATTCAAAGTGGATTAGATGTTGCTGAAGCGTTAAAGAAAGAAAAATCATCATGCAAAGTAATGATTTTAACAACATTTGCACGGCCGGGATATTTTGAAAGAGCAATGAAAGCTGGTGTGCACGGCTATTTATTAAAGGATAGCCCAAGTGAAGATTTAGCGGCAGCAATTCGTAATGTAATGAAGGGAAAACGAGAGGTCTCCCAAGATTTAATGTTCGGCCTATGGCAGGAGCAAAATCCGTTGTCAGATCGCGAAAAGGAAGTATTGTTGCTTGCGAAAGAAGGAAAGACGGCAAACGAAATTGCGAAGGCACTTTATCTTTCGCCGGGTACAGTGCGTAATTATATTTCTGAAGTATTAACGAAGCTCGATGCGAAAAATAGAATTGAGGCAATTACAATTGCGGAAGAAAAGGGTTGGATATGAAAAGAAGTTTACCTATGATTGGTAAACTTCTTTTTTATTATTGTACCGCTATTACTTTATTTATTTTTTGTAACGGTTTGTAACCGTGTGCTTCAAATGCCTTTGCAAATTCATTTGATACGGCAGTGCCATATAAATCTTTTGCAGCTTGTACAATATGAGATTGAAGTGATTCAAAGTCTTCAGCGGAAGTTGCATAATTTTGCAATGTACGCATAACAACTTTACTTACTTTTTCATTTCCTTGCTTTTGAACAGCAACACCGTTATATGTTTTACCTTCAGCTAATTGATATAATACGTGACTGATAATACCAGAATTCACGTGTGATTCTTGATTATTACCATCGTTATAGAAATCTTGTAAATTTGTATATAATTTATGACCGCCGTCACCAATTTCCCTTGGGATATCACGAATTGTTAGGCCACCTAATGTATCGCCCATAATCCAGTTTCCTTTATCTTTCTTTACGTAATATTCGATTTGTGTACCCCAGAAATCCGCTAATCCCTCGTTTAGTGCAGATGTTTCAGCGCTTGGATATCTCACGACTTTATTTTTCGTCGTGCCACTAAATACAGCATGTCCAAATTCATGAGCTGTTACATCAAGAGCGGATGTTAGTTTTCCGTCTAAACCATCACCAAATACCATTTGGTTCCAAGCGGGATGCCAAAATGCATTTACATAGTCTTCTTTTACACCATCACTAACTTCAGTAGAATCAAAACCGTGTACACTAGCGACAACTTTTGAATCTTTATTGTCGTAACTTTTTAGATTATGTTCTTTCTTAAAGTAATCGTAAATATCACTCATGTTCTTCATAGCGCCCGCGGCTTCTTTATCTGCAAAATTAGGAGTACTACTTGAAATTAGTGTCCCTGGATAACCAGCTTGACTATATCCCCCGAGGGAATCGGCGTAGTTTGCATTATAAATATAAATACCATTTCCGCGTGATAAATCCGCTAAATAAAATTTTCCATCAGTTCCTTTGGCAATATTGAAAGAGATGTTTTCTTGAAGTGCATTTTTCCCAGTTCCTTGCTCACTTGCGGGGGATAATCTAGGTGATGTTACTTGATTTATAGTCTTATTCTCTTTGTTTTTAATGAATTTTTCTTGGAAAAGTACTTCGCCAGTTTTTAAATCAACTATAGCATTGCCGTTTATAATTTGTTCATTGTTTTCATAAGTAAATGTAATAACAGTTGCGAATGTATAATAGCCATCTTTTTTCTTATAAACAACGGTTTCGCTAGAGAATTCTGTCTCAACTGCATCACTTGGAATTTGAACTATATCGCGTAATTTAGATTTTACTTCATTTTTCGACAAAAAATTTGTTATAGTAAGATTAGGTTGTTGATTTAAATTTTGAACAACTTTACCACTAACAGTTGTGATTACTCCATTTTTATCTACTTTTACAATGAGATCTTGGCCATATACTTTATAGTTTTTATATGTTTGTGCAAGGCGAACTTCGGTTTGATTTTCTTTGGTTTCTTTATTTGTAGGTTGGAAATCTACATTTTTTTCAGTAGTGACTTGTTCTTGTTGAGCTTTCGCCCCATTTACCTCACCTTTTAAATACTTTTTAGCAATATTTTCTTTCGTATCATTTTGAGGTTGTGTTAATTTACCGATTGTTAAACCAGGCTGAGCAATTTCAACTTTGACTGCACCTTTGTCTAATTCTTGAGCATGAATAGCTTCTGTTGATAAAGGGCAAAGAAGACCGAATGTAACGAAAGCACTAGCAAGTTTTCTATAATTCATCTATAACACTCCTAATCTATTATTGTATGTGAGATGAATTGTATGAAAAATTTGCCGAATTTTATATATATTATGCATTATTTCATATCAAAAATTGTCGAATTCACATTATTGTAGTGGTATGACAACTCAAAAAATTAGATTGTTCTAATGGGATGGTGAGTAAGTATGCACGCAGAAAAATTAGGAAGTGAAATTAAGAAAATTAGGGTGATGAGAGGATTAACACAGAAACAGTTATCCGAGAACATATGTCATCAATCGGAAGTGAGCAGGATTGAATCGGGCGCGGTATACCCAAGTATGGATATATTGCAAGGTATCGCAGCAAAATTACAAGTTCCCATTATTCATTTTTATGAGGTACTCATTTATTCTGATATTGAAAGAAAAAAACAGTTTAAAGATCAAATCATTATGCTTTGTAAGCAAAAAAGATATAAAGAAATTTATAATAAAGTATGGAATGAGCTGAAAAAGGAAGAATATCATCCTGAATTTCAGCAGTTTCTTCAATGGCAATATCATGTAGCAGCTTACATATTAAAGAAAATCGATTACGAATATTGTATTTTAGAATTGAAAAAATTGTTAAATCAACAGTTAGCTGGAATAGACGTATACCAAAATCTTTATATAGAAAATGCGATTGCAAATATTTATGCTGAAAATAGCTATTTTAAGAAGAGTATTGAGTTATTTGAAGATATATTAAAACAATTAGATGTATTGCATGATAATGAAGAATTTGAAGTGAAGGTAAGATATAATCATGCAAAAGCATTATATTTAGATAATCAATATGAAGAGTCACTTTATCAAGTAAATAAAGCGATTGAAATATCATGCCGAATTAATAGTATGGCATTAATTGGACAGCTATATTATCAAAGAGGTGAATGCCTAGGGAAGTTGGAGTACGATGAGGCAGAGGTTGAAGATGCATATAAAAAGGCAAGTTTCTTTTTTGATATATTAGAAATGCATGCATATAAAGAAGCGCTCGTAAATAAAATCAGTAGATAAATATCCTAAAAAATGGGTATGCATAATTGCATATAATAGGGATAAATTTTCATGATATATTAAAATAAAAAATGTGGGTGATGGAATATGAAGAAATTACTTATTGGTAGTTTATTAACGTTAGCGATGGCATGGGGTATTTCATTAGGCGATACGGCATTAGAGAAAAGCCATATAATTTCTCATAACGATCAAGAGGTACAATTAGCTAAAGATTTACCTTTTGAATATTAAAAAACAACCGTCTTACTTAGGCGGTTGTTTTTTTATGGAGTAACATCCAAACGTCTTTACTAGAAACAGGTTTGCTAATAAAGAATCCTTGAATGTGATCACAATTTTGTTTATGTAAAAATTCCCATTCTTCTGCTGTTTCTACACCTTCTGCAATCACTTTTAAATTTAGTTCTTTTGATAGTGTAATAATGGAAGAGACAATTGCTTCTTCTAAAGGACTAGTTGTAATTCCACAAATAAACTCTCGAGCGATTTTTAATGTGTTGATTGGATATTTTGTTAAATAAGCTAAAGAACTATAACCAGTACCAAAGTCGTCGATTGAAATTTGAATACCGAGATTTTGAAGTTGTTCTAGTTTTGCAACTACAGATTGATTTTGATTAATTGCGATGCTTTCCGTAATTTCAATATCTAGTGCTTCTGGTTTCAGTTCTGTCTCTTCCAACACCTTTGAAATAGTTGGGATTAAATCTGCATGGTTAAATTGAACAACAGATAAATTCACACCAACCTTTAAGTGAGAAAAACCTTGATTATGCCATCTTTTTGCTTCTAAACAGGCAGTACGTAAAATCCAATTGCCAAGTTCAATAATAAAACCAGTTTCCTCTGCTAGAGGGATAAATTGGGCAGGAGATACGATACCGAGTTTTGGATGCTTCCAACGTATTAATGCTTCAAAACCGATAATTTGCTTTGTTTTTGTGCTTACTTGTGGCTGGTATTCAAGGAAAAATTCATTTTGTTGTAATGCTTTTGAAAGTTCACCTTCTAAGAATTGAATTTCATTTTGAGCGATACTCATTTCTTTTGAGAAGAAAACAAATCTGTTTTTTCCATTTGCTTTCGCACGATACATAGCCATATCAGCATTTTTCATTAACTCATTTACATCAGTTCCATAATCAGGGTACATCGCAATTCCGATACTTGGTGTAATAGAGAGTTCTTCGCCTTGAATGAAGAATGGTTTGTTTAAAATAGTTAAAATCTGTTCAGCTATAAAAATTGCACTTTTTTCTGAGTACATTTCTGGTAATAGAATTGTAAACTCATCTCCACCTTGACGAGCGACGATATCTTTTGAACGCAAGCAACCGCGTAATCTTTTTGCTACTTCAATTAATAATAAATCTCCGACGTCATGACCAAGTCTATCGTTAATTTTTTTAAATCGATCTAAATCAAGGAATATGACGGCGACATCATTTGCGTTAGTTTGAGCTGTATTTAAAATGGCTTTTAAATCTTTTTCGAACTTTCGGCGATTTGGTAATCCAGTAAGTGCATCGTGAAAGGCTAAATGTTCTACTTGTTTTTGTTTTTCATATAAGGTGGTAATATCACGTGCTATCCCAAACATTCCGACCACTTCTTTGTTTATAAAAGTAGGGATAAGTGTAATATGAAGATAATAATAATAGCCTTCTTGTTCTTTTGTCCGAACTTCTAACGTTTGTGGCCTACCTTCCTTTGTAATTTGTAAAGCCTTCTTTAGTAGTTCGTGGTCTTTTGAATCAATGAAGTGTACCAGAGAATAGCTTGCCACTTGGCAATAATAGGCAGTAAATAAGCTTTCGCAAGCCTTATTAGATTGTTGAAAAATGCCATTCATATTTAAAGAGAAAACGGCATCGGGATGATCTTCGAATAAAGACTTATAGCGTTGTTCACTTTTTGATAATGCAAATGCACCTTCTTCAACTTCATCCTCTAGTTGTGTAGTCAACTGTTCATATGTAAGGATTAGTGCTTGATTATCTTTCCACATGTAAAGTTGCCGCAAGAATAACAAAATAAGTGATAATACGAGACCAATTAACATAAATTTATCATCCCAAGGTTGAATGATAATAAAGGAAAAAGTAATAATTATACTAAAATAAGGTAGTATAAAACGTACATAATCGAATCGATAATATTTTGCTTTCGTTTCATGTTGCATTGGTTTATCCAAGATATATAGTATGGAAGAAAGTCCAATTAATAAAATAGAAGCAGTGTGTATTAAATAATTAAATTCAGGAGAAGTTTTCATCCCAAAATTTAATTGAAACAGATGAATGTAACCGTATACGAGTATAATAGTGAAACCGATAATTAATGCGATTCTACTAGAAGAATATTGTTCTCTTCTATAAAGACTAATAACGGCGTAAATTACTAATGATTGTGCAATAAAATAGCCAATTAAAATCCAAGTTTCCTTTGTTAACATACGGAAGCTTGAAAGGTCCAAGATAAAAGTTAAAGTGAAATAAATGTTCATAATAACAATAAAGATGCTATCGAATGAAAATTGAGCAAGACCCTTAATAGAGTAAATTTTTATAAACTTTATAGCAAATCCAACAAAGAGTAAAACATATTGTATGATAAAAAAAGGTAATGCTTTATATGAGAATATAACTTGCTTATGAATAGAAAGTGAAGGAAGAAATAAAGTTATCTCCATAGCTAACCCGCATAGACAAGTACATAATAATAAAATCCAAAATAATTTATCACCATGCGTCATTTTTCTAATCGCTTTACATAAGCAATAGCAAGAAAAAAGTGCAGCGAAACAGAATAAGAAAAGAATCCCGATTTCTTTTATATTCGACTCATTTGGTATAAGGAATATCCAAAGAGCAAATATAAATATGTATATTATGACAGATTGTATATACTTTTGTTGATTAATCATATTGTGACTCCGTTTCAATAAAGTTGAATCTCGGGGAGAAAATGCTAATTTAAATAATAGCATATAAAATAGAGTATTTTTTACTATAAAAATTACTTTTTTGAAAAAATGGTGCAAAGTTACAATTTACCACTGTAACTTTGCACCACCTATTCTTTTCATTCCTCTTATAGCAGAAAGTTCATCTATTAATTGGAATAGTGCTAAGTCTTTTTGTTTACTTTCAATCATAATATCGAAATTATGATTGTTTTTTTTCGCAATGTGTAAGAAGGGCTTAATAAACTCTAAATCGATATATTCAGCATGGGCCCTAAATTCTTTTTCCGATCTCGGGGAGGAAATGTGAACTTTAGGAGAGATATTTGTATGTGACCAAGTTTCAAAAATTGCAGGAAGCAACTCTTCTAGTGGTTCTTCGCAAAGATTGGCCATATGATGATGATAATCAAATACAAATGGGATATTTTCTTTTTGGCAAATTGATAAAGTTTCAGCGGTTGTATAGGTTTTATCATCGTTTTCAAGAGTCATTTGTTTTTTTATATGTGTAGGAAGTTTTTTTATGTTTTCATGGAAGCGCTCAATTGCCTTTTCTTTATTTCCATAGGCTCCACCTACATGAATATTAATGTAAGAAGAATCTGCAATGCCTATAGCATCCAATATTTTATAATGATAAGTCATATCCGTAATAGCGTTAGTAGTAATATGTGGTTTGTCGCTTGTAAATAGCGTAAATTGATTCGGATGAAAACTTATTCGTAAATTGTGTTCTTTAATTAAAGCCCCTATTTTATGCCAAAGTGGTGTGAATACCCCAATATAGTCAAACTCGACTTCGGGATGTGTTGCAAGTGGGACGATGGAAGACGATAGGCGATATAGTGGGATTTCATGTGCTATATTGTAATGAAGGATACGTATTGTGTGCTCTAAATTTTGCCTTATAACATGGTACAGTTTGTCTTCTCGTTCTTGCTTGCTAAGTTTCTTAAAGCTTGTAAACGTCATTGTTTTGGCAGGAGAACAGTCCCAGAGTGCCATTGCATGTGAGACATATCCAAACCGTATAATCATATGAGATACACCTCTTTTATTCATTGTCTTTCCTATAAAAAGAAAGCAAACATTGTTCCAATCCATTCCTTTCCTCTATCGATAAGAGAAGGCGGGTTTACATCGCTATAGGAAAGTACGGATGCATTCTCTAGATCTTCATGGAATTTATTTTTTACTGTTTGAATGAAATGTTTATTATATAACAGGCAGTTTATTTCATGATTAATATATAAACTTCTCATATCAAAGTTTGCCGTTCCGATATCACAAATATCATCGTCTACTATAATAATTTTGGCGTGAAAAAACCCTTGTTGAAATGCATAAATATTGCAACCAGCCTGTATTAATTTTCGGCAGTACGGGAATTTTGCTTCCCGAACGAGAGGGTGATCAGCTTTTTCTGGAACAAGAATTGTGATTTGAACCCCTCTTTCTCTTGCTTTTAATAAGGCATTCATAATTTTTTTTCCAGGAATGAAATATGGTGTACCGATACAGATTTCTTTTTTTGCCGCGTTAATTAAATGTAAAAAAGTATGCTGTAAATAAGCACCATCAGTCGGAATAAATTGATGCAGGATGGTACCTGGTTGTTGTTTTGGAAAATAAAGAGAAGCATCCAATAAATTCTGTTTCGTATCATCAAACCAATCATGCAAAAATTGCTTTTGTAAATCTTGAACCCCTTCTCCTGTAAGACGTAAATGATAGTCTCGCCATAATCCTAAGTGTTCATTATGCCCTAGATACTCTTCGCCAATATTAAATCCCCCGATATAGCCGGTTTTCCCATCAATCACTGTAATTTTTCTATGATTTCTCTGATTAGCAGAAAAGAAAGGCAGAGGAAATTTTACCTTATGACAAAATGAAAAAGATATACCATGTTTTTGCAGGGAGCGAATAGCTTCGTTTGATAAAGAATGGCTGCCAAATCGATCAAGTAAAAGTCGTACTTCAATTCCTTCCTGAGCCTTATCAATCAGCAATTTTAAAAATTCACGACTGATTTTATCATTTTTTACAATGAAGAATAAAATATGAATGTGATGCTGTGCTTGTTTTATATCAGTAAATAAAGCGTCATATAAATCTTTCCCGTATGTATAAAGGTGAAAATCACTTTGACGTAAAGGGAAAGTGCGAGAGCTTACTCGTTTTAAATGAAGAAGTCGCCCGTATGAAAGGTCAATTGTAATCCAAAGAGCAACGGATATTAACAAAAGAGATAAGTAGAGCATCAGTGAATTCCCTCCTTTGCATTCTTTTCACCTTCAGTGTGTTACAAATGATATGGGTAGTACGGCTGTTATTATAAATTTCATTAGAGGATAGTATGTTGCACTGATTAAAGTTTCACTTTATCCCGCTTTAACGGGCAGTAAGCTTCCCACCTCAAAAACTGTTGGATAAGTAGAAGTTAGTTTGGAAATCAACTGCCCGTAAAAGCCCGATTGGTTCAACTAATAATCAGCGGGGGAACAACCGCCCCTACTGATTAAAGTTTCACTTTATAGTTTCACCGAAATAAACAGCTTTATGAAAAAATGTGTTGTTCTATAACAAAAAACTGTTGACTGAATGCTCACTCATTATATAATGGGGATAGGGGATATAATTCAGAAAATTATATATTTTTGAAGATTCAAAAAGAAAGAGGGCTTACAAAGAGAGGGGTAGCATAAAAATGAATAGCTTACTGATTATTAATTGGCTGGCTGCCATTGCTGTTATTGCTTATGCAGGATATTTGTTTGTATATCTTATACGGACGAGAATGGCCTACATACAATTAGGAAAAAAAATTGAGTTTGACCGTCGTTTTAAAGAGCGTTGGGATCTCCTTAAGGTCAATGTTTTCGGTCAGAAAAAGCTGCTGAAAGATAAGAAAAGCGGCATCATTCACGTTATGTTCTTTTACGGGTTTATTCTTGTCCAATTTGGAGCAATTGACTTCGTTTGGAAAGGACTCGCACCAGGATCACATCTTCCACTTGGACCACTATACCCTGCATTTACATTCTTCCAGGAAATTGTCACACTTGTTATTTTAATTGCAGTATTTTGGGCTTTTCATAGACGTTATGTAGAAAAGCTTGTTCGTTTAAAACGTAACTTCAAATCAGGTCTTGTTCTTATTTTTATCGGTGGTTTAATGATTTCTGTGCTACTTGGTAACGGTATGGGACTTATATGGCATGGCGAGGAGCTTTCATGGAGTGAACCAATTGCTTCTGCAATCGCTTACGTTTTTAGCGGGATAAATGAAACCGTAGCCATTTCAGTGTTCTATTTTTCTTGGTGGGTGCATTTACTAATTTTGTTAACGTTTTTAGTGTATGTTCCACAATCTAAACATGCGCATTTAATTGCAGGACCAGCTAATGTATTCTTCGGTCGTCTTTCAAACCCAGGGAAGCTTGAAAAGATTGATTTTGAAGATGAAACGCAAGAAACATTTGGTGTTGGTAAAATTGAAGACTTTAGACAAAATCAACTTATTGACTTATACGCTTGTGTAGAGTGTGGCCGTTGTACAAATATGTGTCCGGCAACAGGAACAGGAAAAATGTTATCACCGATGGACTTAATTTTAAAACTTCGCGATCATTTAACTGATAAAGGAGCTGCGGTAACATCAAAAGCACCTTGGGTTCCAGTAGTTGCCTTCAATAATACACAAGGAAATCAGTTAGCGATGATGGCAGCTGGAAAAGGGCAACAAGAATCAGCGTCTACAACGCTCGCTTACGATCCGAGTTTAATCGGAGATGTTATTACAGAAGAAGAGATTTGGGCATGTACAACGTGTCGTAACTGTGAAGATCAATGCCCAGTTATGAATGAGCATGTTGACAAAATTATTGACTTACGTCGATATCTCGTTTTGACTGAAGGGAAAATGGACGCGGAAGCACAACGCGCGATGACAAATATCGAGCGTCAAGGAAATCCGTGGGGGCTGAACCGTAAAGAGCGTGAAACATGGCGCCAAGGTGATGACGAAGTAACAGTTCCAACTGTAAAAGAAAAATCAAAAGCTGGGGAGGAATTCGAGTATTTATTCTGGGTTGGTTCAATGGGATCATACGACAATCGTAGTCAGAAGATTGCGATATCGTTTGCGAAGTTAATGAACGAAGCAGGCATTTCATTCGCAATTCTCGGTAATAAAGAAAAGAATTCTGGAGATACACCACGCCGCCTTGGAAATGAATTTGTATTCCAAGAGATGGCGACAAAGAATATCGAAGAATTTGAAAAGGCAGGAGTGAAGAAAATCGTTACGATTGATCCTCATGCTTATAACACATTTAAAAATGAGTATCCGGACTTTGGCTTGCAAGCAGAAGTCTATCATCATACAGAATTGTTAGCTCAGTGGGTGAAAGAAGGGCGCTTAAAGCCTGTTCACGCTATTGAAGAAACAGTTACGTACCATGATTCCTGTTATTTAGGAAGATACAACGAAGTGTATGAAGCGCCACGTGACATTTTGAAAGCGATTCCTGGAGTGAATCTTGTAGAAATGGCACGTAACCGTGAAACGGGAATGTGCTGTGGCGCAGGTGGTGGCTTAATGTGGATGGAAGAAACAACAGGTTCACGTATTAACGTTGCTCGTACAGAACAAGCATTAGCTGTACAGCCATCCATTATCGGTACAGGTTGTCCATATTGCTTAACGATGATCAGTGATGGAACGAAAGCGAAAGAGGTAGAAGAGAAGGTTCAAACTCTTGATGTGACAGAGATTTTAGAACGATCTGTTATCGGACAGAAAAAAGAAGCGATGTAGTTTGTAAGAATGTATACAACTTTAGAAAGAGGTGCAATGATTGCACCTCTTCTCAACGTAGGGATACCGAGCGAGCGCTCAGTGTTAAAAAATGAAATGGGGGAAAGAAACATGAGTAAAACAGTTATTTTAAGTGCTGCAAGAACACCAGTTGGAAAATTTGGAGGATCTTTAAAAGATGTAAAAGCGGCGGAACTTGGAGGAATTGCAATTAAAGCAGCGCTTGAAAGAGCAAATGTTGCGGCTAGTGATGTTGAAGAAGTTATATTTGGAACGGTTATTCAAGGTGGACAGGGGCAAATTCCATCGCGCCAAGCTGCAAGGGCTGCTGGAATCCCATGGGAAGTGCAGACGGAAACAGTGAATAAAGTTTGTGCATCAGGACTTCGTGCGGTTACGTTGGCGGATCAGATTATTCGTACTGGCGATCAATCACTAATTGTAGCTGGCGGTATGGAGTCGATGAGTAACAGTCCTTACATTTTACGCGGAGCAAGATGGGGATACAGAATGGGCAATAACGAAGTTGTTGATTTAAACGTTGCTGACGGTTTAACATGTGCATTTTCAGGTACACACATGGGCGTTTATGGCGGAGAAGTTGCGAAGGAAGATGGAATTTCTCGCGAAGCGCAAGATGAATGGGCATATCGTAGCCATCAGCGTGCGGTTTCAGCGCATAAAGAAGGGCGTTTTGAAGAGGAAATCGTGCCAGTAACGATTCCGCAAAGAAAAGGCGATCCTATTGTCGTTGCAAAGGATGAGGCGCCACGTGAAGATACAACGATTGAAAAGTTAGCAAAGTTAAAACCTGTATTTGATAAGACAGCGACGGTGACAGCTGGTAATGCGCCGGGACTAAATGATGGTGGTGCCGCACTTGTATTAATGAGCGAAGACAGAGCGAAGCAAGAAGGAAGAAAGCCATTAGCGACAATTTTGGCGCATACAGCAATTGCAGTGGAATCTAAAGATTTCCCAAGAACGCCAGGTTATGCAATTAACGCATTGCTTGAAAAAACAGGCAAGAAAATTGAAGACATCGATTTATTCGAGATTAATGAAGCATTTGCAGCGGTAGCAATTGCAAGTACAGAAATCGCAGGAATTGATCCGGAAAAATTGAATGTAAATGGCGGCGCGGTAGCGATGGGACATCCAATTGGAGCAAGCGGAGCGCGCATTATCGTTACACTAATCCATGCACTTAAGCAGCGCGGCGGCGGAATTGGAATTGCTTCGATTTGTAGCGGTGGCGGTCAAGGGGACGCAGTGATGATTGAAGTCCACTAATTAAAGTTCGAGGGTATAAAATTTATTAACAATTAAGGGGGAAGAAAAAATGGGTGTACAAAACATTGTTGTAATTGGTGCAGGGCAAATGGGATCAGGAATTGCACAAGTATGTGCAATGGCAGGATATGACGTGAAGGTACAAGATTTAAAGCAAGAGCAATTAGATAGAGGAATGGCTATCATTACGAAAAACTTAGCGCGCCAAGTAGAAAAAGGACGCATGAAGGAAGAAGAGAACGAAGCGACATTAAATCGTCTTACAGTAACGCTTGATTTAGATTGTGTGAAAGAAGCGGATCTTATTATTGAAGCAGCTGTTGAGAAAATGGATATTAAAAAGAAAATCTTTGCGAATCTAGATGAAATTGCTCCAGAACACGCAATTTTAGCGACGAATACGTCATCTCTGCCAATTACAGAAATTGCAGCGGTAACGAAGCGTCCGGAAAAAGTAATCGGTATGCACTTTATGAATCCAGTTCCAGTTATGAAGCTTGTTGAGATTATTCGTGGTTTGGCTACCGATGATGCGGTATATGAAGCAATTGAAGATATTACGAAAAAAATTGGGAAAGTACCAGTTGAAGTGAATGATTTCCCAGGTTTTGTATCAAACCGCATTTTACTACCGATGATTAACGAAGCAATTTATACGTTATATGAAGGTGTAGCGACGAAAGAAGCAATTGATGAAGTCATGAAGCTTGGTATGAACCATCCGATGGGGCCTTTGACACTCGCTGATTTTATCGGTTTAGATACGTGTTTATACATTATGGAAGTGTTGCATGAAGGATTAGGAGATAGTAAATATCGCCCATGTCCATTATTACGTAAGTATGTGAATGCAGGATGGTTAGGGCGTAAAACAGGTCGTGGATTCTACGTTTACGAATAAATGCCCCCTTTGTTACAACATAGTGGTCTTACCAAATTATTTAAAGGATATATAGCAAATGGAGGCGGAATATATGAACTTTCGTTTTAATGAAGAGCAGCAAATGATGAGGAAAATGGTTCGGGATTTTGCACAGAAGGAAATAGCTCCCTTTGTTCCTAGTATGGAACAAGGGGTGTTCCCGAAAGAGATTTTGCAAAAGATGGGTGAGCTTGGATTAATGGGTATTCCAGCGCCTGCAAAATACGGCGGGGCAGAAATGGACTTTATTTCTTACATTCTAGCAATTGAGGAAATCTCAAAGGTAAGTGCAACAGTTGGTGTAATTTTAGCTGTACATACGTCAGTTGGAATGAATCCGATTTTATATTTTGGAACAGAAGAACAGAAGAAAAAATATGTTTCTAAACTTGCAACCGGGGAATATTTAGGTGCATTTGCTTTAACAGAGCCAAATGCAGGATCAGATGCAGGGAGTTTGAAATCAAGAGCTGTGAAAAAAGGTGATCATTATATTATTAATGGATCGAAAGTGTTTATTACAAATGGTGGTGAAGCAAGTACATACATTGTATTCGCTTCTACAAATCCAGAGGCAGGAAAAAGTGGTATTTCTGCATTTATAGTAGAGAAAGATACACCTGGTTTAATCATTGGAAAAGATGAACATAAGATGGGACTTCTCGGTTCTCGTACAGTACAACTTACTTTTGAAGATATGAAAGTGCCAGCTGAGAATTTACTTGGGGAAGAAGGACAAGGATTCAAAGTGGCGATGGCGAATTTAGATGTTGGGCGAATTGGAATCGGTGCGCAGGCTTTAGGAATTGCTGAAGCGGCGCTTGGCTGTGCAATTGATTATGCAAAAGAAAGAGAGCAATTCGGGAAGCCAATTGCGGCGCAGCAAGGGATTGGCTTCAAGCTTGCAGATATGGCAACAAGTGTCGAGGCAGCAAGGTTACTCGTATATAGAGCGGCATCTCTTAGGGCACAAGAATTACCATGCGGTAAAGAAGCATCTATTGCGAAATTATTTGCTTCTAAGACAGCGGTTGAAGTCGCGATTGAGGCGGTGCAAGTATTTGGTGGTTACGGTTATACGAAAGACTATCCAGTAGAACGATTTTTCCGTGATGCGAAAATTACGCAAATATATGAAGGAACAAGTGAAATACAGAAACTTGTTATTAGCCGTGCTTTATAAAAGGGCGAGGGGGAGACGGAGATGCATTTTAAACTATCAGAAGAACATGAAATGATAAGAAAAATGGTTCGAGATTTTGCTAAAAATGAAGTGGCACCAACAGCAGCTGAGCGTGATGAAGAAGAGCGATTTGATCGAGAGTTATTTGATCAAATGGCAGAGCTTGGTTTAACTGGTATTCCATGGCCTGAAGAGTACGGTGGAATTGGAAGCGATTACTTAGCATACGTAATCGCTATTGAAGAATTATCTCGCGTTTGTGCTTCAACAGGTGTAACACTGTCTGCGCATACTTCACTTGCGGGATGGCCAATTTTTAAATTTGGGACGGAAGAGCAAAAGCAAAAGTTTTTACGGCCGATGGCTGAAGGGAAGAAAATTGGTGCATACGGCTTAACGGAACCAGGATCTGGATCGGATGCTGGTGGAATGAAGACAATCGCAAAGAGAGATGGCGATCATTATATTTTAAATGGATCAAAAATTTTCATTACAAATGGCGGTATTGCTGATATTTATGTTGTTTTTGCGCTAACTGATCTTGAATCGAAGCAGCGCGGTACGAGTGCATTTATTGTAGAAAGTGATACACCGGGATTTTCAGTTGGGAAGAAGGAGAGCAAGCTAGGGATTCGCTCTTCACCAACGACTGAAATTATGTTTGAAGATTGCCGTATTCCTGTAGAGAATCTACTTGGAGGAGAGGGGCAAGGGTTTAAAGTTGCGATGCAAACATTAGATGGAGGTCGTAACGGTATTGCGGCGCAAGCTGTTGGGATTGCACAAGGGGCTTTAGATGCTTCTGTAGAATATGCAAGGGAGCGCCATCAGTTTGGAAAACCAATTGCGGCGCAGCAAGGGATTGGCTTTAAACTTGCGGATATGGCAACAGATGTAGAAGCAGCACGCCTTTTAACATATCAAGCGGCTTGGCTTGAATCAGAAGGGCTTCCGTATGGAAAAGAATCAGCGATGTCAAAAGTATTTGCAGGCGATGCAGCGATGAAGGTGACGACTGAAGCGGTGCAAGTATTTGGTGGTTACGGTTATACGAAAGATTATCCAGTAGAGCGTTATATGCGAGATGCAAAGATTACACAAATATATGAAGGAACACAAGAGATTCAGAGGCTTGTAATTTCTCGTATGTTAACGAAGTAGGAACGAAAGCGTAGGTATTTTCCTACGCTTTTTCCTTCCAAAAAATAATAGAGAGAGGTGAAGGGAATGGTTAAACATAATGTGCATGCATCGGTGAAAGATGAAAAATTAGTTGCGTTAAGACGTGAACAAATGATTAAAGGTGCGGTGCAACTGTTTAAACAAAAAGGATTTCCGCGTACAACAACGAGAGAGATTGCAAAAGCGGCTGGGTTTAGTATAGGGACACTTTATGAGTACATTCGTACCAAAGATGATGTTTTATATTTAGTTTGTGATAGTATATATGAACATGTAAAAGAAAGATTAGAGGAAGTAGTGTGTACAGAAAAAGGGAGTATAGAAAGTTTAAAGATAGCAATAACGAATTACTTTAAAGTGATGGACGAATTACAGGAAGAAGTATTGATAATGTATCAAGAGGTACGCTTTTTACCGAAAGAATCACTTCCGTATGTATTAGAAAAGGAGTTTCAAATGGTAGGAATGTTCGAGAATATTTTAGAACAGTGTACGGAAAATGGAACATTTACATTAAATAAAAAAGAAATACAGCTTCTTGCGCATAATATTTTTATACAAGGACAGATGTGGGGATTTAGACGCTGGGCGCTGCAAAAACTGTATACGCTCGAAGAATATACAGAAATGCAAATTAGGTATGTATTGCAAGGGGCCCATATGCTTCCGAAATAAGGAACAGACAAATTATAATTTTACTACCCTATAAAAGTTTCCCGTTTTTTTTGTAGCATATTTGTGCGACTTTTGTTTATAATGAATAGTATGGATTTTTTTAAGCAGGCCGTTATATATAAGGTTATATTTGATGAAAGGAAGTGCCGCATAAGTGGATTTTAAGCAATATTCACCAGAAGAGCTAAAAGAATGTTCAATGATTGAAGTTGTACATAGCGTTTTAGGGGATAAAAAACAAGCAACGACATTCAACGAGTTGGTTCAAGAAATCGCTCAAGTGCTGGGACTATCTCAAGAGCAAGTTAATGCGAAAATCGCACAATTTTATACAGACTTAAACATCGATGGACGTTTCATTAATTTAGGAGAAAATCGTTGGGGACTACGCAGCTGGTACCCATATGAGCAAATTGATGAAGAAATCTTGCCTCAACCAAAACCGAAGAAGAAACGTAAAGTTGAAGAAGACGGTTTTGACGACTACATTGAAGAAGACGAAGATGACTTCGACGATGCAGACGTAAGTGAAGATGAAGACGATGTAGAAGATTTGGACAAGGTTCTTGAAGAAGAAGACGGAGATGACGACGATCTTGATGATTTAGACGAAGATGACGACGACTTCGCTGAAGAAGAACTTGAGTATGATGAAACTGAAGAAGAAGAAGAGGAAGAACTGTAGTTCTTGACTTTTCATTATCGTCCATGTAGAATCATTTTTGGGCTCTTTAAAAAAGGACGATAATGCTTTTAAAGTGTAAATATAAAAGAAAATTGCTCCCTACTTATTACTTTTTGTGATGAGGGGAGCAATTTTCTTTTTTGTTTTTTGTTTAGAAAATAAAAAGAGTCTAACAATAAGATGGATACAGTGTTATCTACATACGTTGCGCTTTGCAACGGTGATTATATAACAACAGAGTAGAAGGGAGCTTTTTCATGACTAAGTATATTTTTGTAACAGGCGGTGTAGTATCGTCTTTAGGAAAAGGTATTACAGCAGCATCTCTTGGAAGACTTTTAAAAAATCGTGGTTTAAACGTAACGATTCAAAAGTTTGATCCATACATTAACGTAGACCCAGGGACTATGAGCCCATACCAACACGGTGAGGTATTCGTAACAGATGATGGCGCAGAAACTGACTTAGACCTTGGTCACTATGAGCGTTTCATCGACATTAACTTAAACAAATACAGCAACGTAACAACAGGTAAAATTTACTCTTCAGTTCTTCAAAAAGAGCGTCGCGGTGAATATTTAGGAGGAACAGTTCAAGTTATTCCTCATATTACTAACGAAATTAAAGAACGCGTATATCGTTCTGGTCGTGAAACAAATGCGGATGTTGTTATTACAGAAATCGGTGGAACTGTTGGTGACATCGAGTCTCTACCATTCTTAGAAGCAATCCGTCAAATTAAGAGCGACATCGGTCGTGACAATGTAATGTACATTCACTGTACGTTAATCCCGTACTTAAAAGCAGCGGGTGAAATGAAGACAAAACCAACACAACATAGTGTTAAAGAACTTCGTAGCTTAGGTATTCAACCAAACATTATCGTTGTTCGTACAGAAATGCCTGTTTCTCAAGATATGAAAGACAAGCTTGCATTATTCTGTGACATCGATACAAAAGCAGTTATCGAAGCTCGCGATGCAGATACTTTATATGCGGTTCCATTATCTCTTCAAGAACAAAACATGGACCAAATCGTTTGTGACCACTTAAAATTAGACAATCCAGCTGCAGATATGACAGAGTGGACCGCGCTAGTTAACAAAGTGCGTAATCTTTCTAAGAAAACAAAAATCGCTCTTGTTGGTAAATATGTAGAACTTCAAGATGCTTATATTTCTGTTGTAGAAGCACTTCGTCATGCTGGTTACTCATTCGACACAGATGTAGAAGTAAAATGGGTAAATGCTGAGCACGTAACAGCAGAAAACGTAAAAGAATTAGTTGGCGATACAGATGGTATCCTTGTACCAGGTGGCTTCGGCGATCGTGGTGTAGAAGGTAAAATCGTTGCGATTCAATATGCTCGTGAAAACAAAGTTCCATTCTTAGGAATTTGCTTAGGTATGCAACTTGCATCAATCGAATTCGCACGTAATGTATTAGGTTTAGAAGGTGCTAACTCTTCTGAAATCAACCCTGACACACCATATGCAATCATCGACTTATTACCAGAACAAAAAGATGTAGAGGACCTAGGTGGTACACTTCGTCTTGGTCTATACCCATGTAAGCTTGCTGAAGAAACAAATGCTTACAATGCTTATAATGAGCCGGTTGTATATGAGCGTCATCGTCATCGTTATGAGTTCAACAACCAGTTCCGTCCTGATATGGAAAAAGAAGGATTTGTATTCTCTGGTACAAGCCCAGACGGCCGTCTAGTTGAAATCATTGAATTAAAAGACCACCCTTGGTTCGTGGCAGCACAGTTCCACCCAGAACTTGTTTCTCGTCCAAACCGTCCACAACCATTGTTCCATGACTTCGTAAGAGCTTCTATTACGAATAAAGAGAGCAAGTAATAAAAAAAGCGCCTGAAATAAGGCGCTTTTTTTTAATATTCATTTAACATTTCATCGATTGTAAATTTGATTCCGTGATAAGCAAATAAAGCTACTATTAAACTTGGGAATCCGTAGCGATTACCTTCATCGTCTGGAATAAGACCTTTTAACAGTTTTGTATCAATATGTACGTCTGTATATCGTTCGAGTGATTCCGTACCTTCTTGAAGAGCAGAAATGCCGACAATAGAGTGTCCCTCTTCTTGTAGTTTTTTTGCAATTTCTACAACCGCTTCATCTGTTGAAAAACGGCTAATAAGAAGTACACGATCCGCAGAGGTTACTTCTGCTTCTTTACCATTTTCAAATAAGCGTTTTGCTTGCTTCATTGGTTCAGCACCGAATAGTGCCTCGGCAACAACGCCTTCCATTTCATTTGTACCATGTAAATAAATGAAACCATCGCCAACTAGTGCTTGAGCAAGTAAACGAGCACTATCTTCTATATTCATTTCTTCTTTTTGAGAAACTCTGGAGAAATAACCACTTAATTGAGTTGAAAAAATTTTTAACATAATGTTACTCCCTTCGTACGTGTTTGCCGGCTTTCATTATAGTTTATTTTTTTAGAAAGGTGAAATCGTAGGGTAGCATAACAAAATAGGAAACGGTAAAATAAGAAAGAATAGGAAGGAATTTGCCAAAGAATAGCGAAAATAAATCGTTAAGATATAAGAAGCTTTAAATCTTGTACTTACACAGAAAGGTTGGGAATTATGGAAGGTAAAATTTTAATCGTTGATGATCAATATGGGATTCGTGTGCTATTACATGAAGTGTTCCAAAAAGAAGGTTATCAGACATTCCAAGCAGCAAATGGATTTCAAGCTTTAGATATCGTGAAAAAAGATAATCCAGATTTAGTAGTGTTAGATATGAAAATTCCAGGCATGGATGGTATAGAGATTTTAAAGCATGTAAAAGAAATTGATGAGAGTATTAAAGTAATTTTAATGACTGCTTATGGAGAGCTTGATATGATCCAAGAAGCAAAAGATTTAGGTGCTTTAATGCATTTTGCTAAACCATTTGATATTGATGAAATTCGTCAAGCTGTGAGAAATGAGCTCGCTGTAGAGGCGTAAAAATGAATTTTTTATAAAAAATATGGAAAAAAGCGTTTACATGGACTATTGTGCAGGTGAATACGGTTGAGTTTTTGAGTACAAGTTGTTATCCTATTGAGTGTAGAAAAAAGTCCGGTATGTAGATATACATATTTTACCTTATTCTGGTCATACTACCAGCGATAAGAACTTATCGGATACAAAAAACGTTTTTTAGGAGGATTCACCATGCCTTTAGTTTCTATGAAAGAAATGCTAAACAAAGCACTAGAAGGAAAATACGCAGTTGGTCAATTCAACATGAACAACTTAGAGTGGACTCAAGCTATCTTAGCTGCTGCGGAAGAAGAAAAATCTCCTGTAATCCTAGGTGTATCTGAGGGTGCAGCTCGTCATATGACTGGTTTCAAAACAGTTGTAGCTATGGTTAAAGCTTTAATCGAAGAAATGAACATCACTGTTCCTGTAGCGATTCACCTTGATCATGGTTCAAGCTTCGAAAAATGTAAAGAAGCAATCGATGCAGGTTTCACATCTGTAATGATCGACGCTTCTCACCACCCATTCGAAGAAAACGTTGAAACTACTAAACAAGTAGTAGAATACGCACACGCTCGTAACGTATCTGTTGAAGCTGAGCTTGGAACAGTTGGCGGACAAGAAGACGACGTAATCGCTGAAGGCGTAATTTACGCTGACCCAGCAGAGTGTAAGCACCTTGTTGAAGCAACAGGTATCGATTGCCTAGCTCCAGCTTTAGGTTCTGTACACGGTCCTTACAAAGGTGAGCCTAACTTAGGATTCGCTGAAATGGAACAAGTTCGTGACTTCACTGGCGTACCTTTAGTATTACATGGTGGTACTGGTATCCCAACTGCTGATATCGAAAAAGCTATCTCTTTAGGTACTTCAAAAATCAACGTAAACACTGAGAACCAAATCGAGTTTACAAAAGCTGTTCGTGAAGTATTAAACAAAGACCAAGAAGTTTACGATCCTCGTAAATTTATCGGACCTGGCCGCGACGCTATCAAAGCAACTGTTATTGGTAAAATTCGCGAATTCGGTTCTAACGGTAAAGCGTAAGAATAAAATTCCGTTTTGGAAACCGTCTAGTCTTTTAGACGGTTTCCTTTCGTTGTATAATGAAAGCGTGAACAAGTCTAAAGATTTTATCATTTTTGTCTTTAAATAGAAAATAATGTGCATAGTCCTATTAATAAATGTGATAACGTATCTAAATTGATAAAGTACATTCGATGAATAGTTGATCTTTATCTATTCGTGCTACAGGAGAAATGAAGATAATGGTTTCCTATTTATTGAGTTTTGGGATGGAAAGAGTAATTGAGATTCTTAAGGGGAGCTTTCTATAAAAAGATAGAAAGTAAATACATTCACAAGAAGGGAGCTCAATATGGAAAAATTGCTAATTGAAGGCGGAAGAGCTTTAAATGGAACAATTCGAGTAAGTGGTGCAAAGAACAGTGCCGTTGCATTAATTCCAGCGACAATTTTAGCAGATACTCCAGTAACTATTGGTGGTGTCCCTAATATTTCGGACGTGAAAATGTTAGGAGACTTACTAGAGGAAATTGGAGGGAAAGTAACTTATGGACAGGAGGAGGAGATGGTAGTCGATCCTTCTAACATGGTTGCAATGCCTTTGCCAAATGGAAAAGTGAAAAAATTGCGCGCTTCTTATTATTTAATGGGTGCAATGCTTGGCCGTTTTAAAAAAGCTGTTATTGGGCTTCCGGGTGGATGTCATTTAGGACCGAGGCCGATTGATCAGCATATTAAAGGGTTTGAAGCGCTAGGTGCACATGTTACGAATGAACAAGGTGCCATCTATTTAAGAGCAGATGAGCTACGCGGGGCACGTATTTATTTAGATGTTGTTAGTGTAGGAGCTACGATTAATATTATGCTAGCAGCTGTACGAGCAAAAGGTAGAACTGTTATTGAAAATGCAGCGAAAGAGCCCGAGATTATTGATGTAGCTACATTGTTAACAAGCATGGGGGCACGTATTAAAGGTGCTGGTACAGATGTAATCCGAATAGATGGTGTGGACTCTTTACATGGTTGTCACCATACTATCATCCCAGATCGTATTGAAGCTGGTACGTATATGATTCTAGGAGCTGCATCAGGAGGAGAAGTAACGGTTGATAACGTTATTCCTCAGCATTTAGAATCAGTTACTGCAAAGCTAAGAGAAGCTGGTGTTCAAGTTGAAACGAACGATGATCAAATTACGGTGAACGGTAATAGAAAGTTAAAAGTAGTTGATATCAAAACGCTTGTATATCCAGGTTTTCCAACGGATTTACAACAGCCGTTTACGACGCTTTTAACAAAGGCGCACGGGACGGGAGTTGTAACAGATACAATTTACGGTGCCCGTTTCAAACACATTGATGAATTACGTCGTATGAATGCTCAAATTAAAGTAGAGGGTCGTTCGGCAATTGTAACTGGTCCTGTGTTACTGCAAGGTGCAAAAGTGAAGGCGAGTGATTTACGAGCGGGAGCGGCACTTGTTATTGCAGGTTTAATGGCAGATGGAATTACAGAAGTAACAGGACTTGAGCATATTGATCGAGGTTATGAGAATATAGTGGACAAGCTTAAAGGGCTTGGAGCAAACATTTGGCGAGAACAAATGACAAAGCAAGAAATTGAAGAAATGAAGAACGCATAAGTGATACTTCCGCAAGGGGGAAGCGAAGCATCACTACTTGCGGAAGTACACTTTATAGAAAAACACGGTTCACAAAATACGGCAGAAATATAAAGACTTAAAGGAGAGGGATTATCGTGGAAAGAAGTTTATCTATGGAGTTAGTACGTGTAACAGAGGCTGCAGCTTTATCATCAGCGCGTTGGATGGGGCGCGGGAAAAAGGATGAGGCAGACGGTGCAGCAACATCAGCTATGCGTGATGTATTTGATACAATTCCGATGAAAGGTACAGTTGTAATTGGTGAAGGTGAGATGGATGAAGCACCAATGCTATATATCGGAGAGAAATTAGGTACAGGATATGGACCACGTGTAGACGTTGCGGTTGATCCTTTAGAAGGGACAAACATCGTAGCAGCTGGTGGCTGGAATGCTCTTGCTGTTATTGCAATTGCAGACCACGGTAATTTGTTACATGCCCCTGACATGTACATGGATAAAATCGCGGTTGGCCCAGAAGCAGTCGGGGCGGTCGACATTGATGCGCCTATTATTGATAACTTACGTGCAGTTGCGAAAGCAAAAAATAAAGATATTGAAGATGTTGTAGCGACAGTTTTAAATCGTCCACGTCATCAAGAAATTATCGAAGAAATTCGTAAAGCTGGTGCTCGCATTAAATTAATTAATGATGGAGATGTAGCTGGAGCGATTAATACAGCGTTTGATCGTACAGGTGTAGATATTTTATTTGGATCTGGTGGAGCACCTGAAGGTGTATTAGCAGCAGTTGCTTTAAAATGTTTAGGTGGAGAAATTCACGGAAAACTATTGCCACAAAACGAAGCTGAATTAGCACGTTGTAAAAAAATGGGCATAGAAGACATTAATCGTATCCTTCGTATGGAGGACTTAGTAAAAGGTGACGATGCAATCTTTGCAGCAACAGGCGTAACAGATGGAGAACTATTACGCGGTGTTCAATTTAAAGGTAGCGTAGGAACAACGCAATCCCTTGTTATGCGCGCAAAATCAGGCACAGTTCGCTTCGTGGATGGACGTCATAGCTTGAATAAAAAACCAAACTTGGTTATTAAATAAAAAGCGTAAGCAGCTCGTTCAGAATGGGAGGGGGATGGAGCTTCTGACATAGAGGCGCTTTTTGCCTCGTAGGAAGAAGTGAAGCCACCGACCATTCTAGCTGCTGAAGCTGGATTAAGTAAAAAGCGGAGGTGGCTCGCTCAGAAAGGT
This sequence comes from Bacillus sp. GMa5/1, assembly GCF_050172015.1. NCBI lineage: Bacteria > Bacillati > Bacillota > Bacilli > Caryophanales > Bacillaceae > Bacillus > Bacillus sp. GMa5/1. Next base: position 39,030 of record NZ_JBNLYC010000024.1, read on the forward strand.
TAAAATGGTCGACTTTTCTAACTATCGGAGCTGGAACTAAATTAAATAAGAAGCGAAGACAAATTTTCTTGTCTTCGCTTCTTGTATTTGTGTTCCAACGTATTGATTAAAACTAGATAAAAGGGTTACAATAGTGAATATTACCCTACTTGAACTTATTGCCTTTCATTATTAATTATTTGCCTTCCGTATTTTTTCCCTTTACCCATGAAAAAAGAGAATAACGTTAAAGTGTGGTGTCTGAATGAATTTGTCAATTGCAGCATTAGAAAACATGAAATTAAAAGAGTTATACGAGCTTGCGAAAGAATTTAAGATTTCGTATTATAGCAAATTAACGAAAAAAGAGTTAATTTTTTCTATTTTGAAAGCTCGAGCAGAAAAAGAAGGTTTCTTTTTCATGGAAGGCGTATTAGAAATTATTCAATCAGAAGGATTTGGATTCCTACGTCCTATCAACTATTCTCCAAGCTCAGAAGATATTTATATCTCAGCTTCGCAAATTCGTCGTTTCGATTTACGTAATGGAGATAAGGTTTCTGGTAAAGTACGACCTCCGAAAGAAAATGAACGCTATTTTGGGTTATTACAAGTTGAAGCTGTAAACGGAGATGATCCAGATTCAGCAAAAGAGCGTGTGCATTTCCCTGCATTAACACCATTATACCCAGATCGCCAAATGAAATTGGAAACGGAACCTAAAAAGTTACCGACACGCATCATGGATTTAATCGCACCAGTTGGATTTGGACAACGTGGTTTAATTGTTGCGCCTCCAAAGGCTGGTAAAACAAGTCTATTAAAAGAAATCGCGCATAGTGTTACAACAAATCATCCGGAAGCAGAATTAATTGTACTTTTAATTGATGAGCGTCCAGAGGAAGTAACAGACATTGAACGTTCTGTTAAAGGAGATGTTGTAAGTTCTACTTTTGATGAAGTGCCAGAAAATCATATTAAAGTAGCTGAGCTTGTGTTAGAACGTGCGATGCGTCTTGTAGAGCACAAGAAAGATGTTATCATTTTAATGGATAGTATTACCCGTTTAGCTCGAGCTTACAACCTCGTTATTCCACCAAGTGGTAGAACATTATCAGGTGGTATCGATCCAGCTGCCTTCCATAGACCGAAGCGTTTCTTTGGAGCTGCGCGTAATATTGAAGAAGGCGGTAGCTTAACAATTTTAGCGACAGCCCTTGTTGATACAGGATCACGTATGGACGATGTTATTTACGAGGAATTTAAAGGAACTGGAAATATGGAACTTCACTTAGATCGTTCATTAGCTGAACGTCGTATCTTCCCGGCGATCGATATTCGTCGTTCTGGTACACGTAAAGAAGATCTATTAATTCCAAAAGAACATTTAGACAAGTTATGGGGCATTCGTAAAACAATGCGTGATACACCAGACTTCGTTGAAAGTTTCTTACGTAAGCTTCGTCAAACGAAGACAAATGAAGAGTTTTTACAAAACATTGTTGCAGACTCAAAAAGGTATGTAACAACTAAGTAAAGGGAAAAAATCAGGACTCGCTTATTTTATAGTAAGCGAGTTTTTTATGCTGTTTAGGTGATATTAAAGAGAGAAATAAGTGAGAGAACCTTAGCCAGTCAGAGCTAAACGAGCCGTCTCCACTTTAAGATAATATCCAGTTCCGGTGGCTAGCTCTTCGCATCTAAGAACCTTCCGCCCGAAAGGTAAAAAGCACCTTTTGGGCGAAAGAACCTTAGCTGGTCAGAGCTGAGCGAGCCACCTCCACTTTCAATTTAATATCCAGCTCCAGCGGCTAGAATGGTCGGTGGCTTCGCGTCTTCCTACGAGGCAAAAAGCGCCTCTACGTCAGAAACTCCATCCCCCTCCCATTCTGAACGAGCCGCTTGCGCTTTTAAAATTAAAAAGACAAAAACAGGTAGTTGCAAAATGAAGTTAGCCTTGTTATAATTTCATCATATGTGTTTCATCAATATAGTTGTGTATGCAGCTGAAGATGAAAAACTCTGTTTCGAAAATGATTCAGGGCGGAAGGAGATGAAAAGAATGAAAGCAGGAATTCACCCAGATTACAAGAAAGTTGTATTCATGGACACAAACACAGGCTTCAAATTCTTAAGCGGATCTACTAAAGGATCTAACGAAACTGTTGAGTGGGAAGATGGTAACACTTATCCATTACTAAAAGTTGAGATCAGTTCTGATTCTCACCCATTCTACACTGGACGTCAGAAGTTTGCTACTGCAGACGGACGCGTTGACCGCTTCAATAAGAAATACGGTCTTAAGTAATAAAAACATAAAACAGGCAAGTGTATGTATTCGCTTGTCTGTTTTTTTTGCGAAAATATTATACCTTTACCCTACTTTTAACTGAAAAGTAGATGAAAGGAGAGCTTCATGTACTTAATAAATCAAAATGGCTGGATTGAAGTGATTTGCGGTAGTATGTTTTCTGGCAAGTCAGAAGAGCTAATCCGCCGTGTGCGCCGTACGCAATTTGCAAAACAACATGCAATTGTATTTAAACCATGTATTGATAATCGATATAGTGAAGAAGATGTAGTATCACATAACGGATTAAAGGTAAAAGCAGTTCCTGTTTCAGCTTCAAAGGATATATTTGAACATATTACAGAAGAGCTGGATGTTATTGCAATCGATGAGGTGCAATTTTTTGATGGGGACATTGTGGAAGTGGTGCAAGTATTGGCAAATCGTGGCTATCGTGTCATTGTAGCTGGTTTAGACCAAGATTTCCGTGGTCTACCATTTGGACAAGTTCCTCAGCTGATGGCGATTGCTGAACATGTGACAAAACTACAAGCAGTATGTTCTGTATGTGGATCTCCAGCAAGTCGTACACAACGATTAATTGATGGAGAACCAGCGGCATTTGATGATCCAATTATTTTAGTTGGAGCTTCAGAAACGTATGAACCGCGTTGTCGTCATTGTCATGCAGTACCTGCAAACAAAGATAAGTAAAACTCGCTGCGCAAGGCGGGTTTTTTTCAAAATAGAGAGAATGAGCGGTGTGAGCCGCTTACGCTTTTAAATATATCTAGTTCTGGTGGCTAGCTCTTCGCATCTAAGAACCTTCCGCCCAAAAGGTAAAAAGCACCTTTAGGTCGAAAGAACCTTAGCTGGTCAGAGCTGAAAGAGCCACCGCCACTTTTAAATATAATTTGCGTTTTTTTGAGTAAGTACCATATACTATTTGTATTAGATACTAGGATGTAGAGGTGAATGATGTGTTAGATCGTTTGCAAGCTGTAGAAAATCGTTATGAGAAGTTAAATGAATTGTTAAGTGATCCAGCGATTATTAGTGATTCAAATAAGCTTCGTGAATATTCAAAGGAACAGTCTGATATACAGGAAACGGTAGAGGTGTATCGTGAGTATAAGGATGTTCGTGAGCAATTAAAAGATGCGAAAGCAATGTTAGAAGATAAGTTAGACGCAGAAATGCGTGAAATGGTAAAAGAAGAAGTTTCTGAGTTAGAATCACAAGATAAAACATTATCAGAGCGTCTGAAAATTTTACTTGTTCCAAAAGACCCTAATGATGATAAGAACGTTATCGTTGAGGTTCGTGGAGCTGCTGGTGGAGACGAGGCAGCTTTATTTGCTGGTGACTTATACCGTATGTATAGCCGTTACGCTGAGGTACAGGGCTGGAAAACGGAGATTATTGAGGCTAGCTATACAGAGTTAGGTGGATATAAAGAGATTATCTTTATGATTAATGGTAAAGGTGCTTTCGCGAAGCTGAAATTCGAGAATGGTGCTCACCGTGTACAACGTGTTCCTGAAACGGAATCTGGTGGACGTATTCATACATCTACAGCAACTGTAGCTGTATTACCAGAGGCAGAAGAAGTAGAAATTGATATTCACGAGAAAGATGTTCGTGTTGATACATTCGCTTCTAGTGGACCTGGTGGACAGAGCGTTAATACAACGATGTCAGCGGTGCGTTTAACGCATTTACCGACTGGTGTAGTTGTATCTTGTCAGGATGAGAAATCACAGATCAAGAATAAAGAAAAAGCGATGAAAGTATTACGCGCACGTGTTTATGATAAGTTTAGACAAGAAGCGCAAGCTGAGTATGATCAAAACCGTAAACAAGCTGTTGGTACGGGAGATCGTTCAGAGCGTATTCGTACGTATAACTTCCCGCAAAACCGTGTTACAGACCATCGAATCGGTTTAACGATTCAAAAGCTAGATCAAATCTTACAAGGTAAGTTAGATGATTTCATCAATGCCTTAGTGATGGAAGATCAGGCTCAAAAGATGGAGGCAGCTGAGTAATGCGTGTCTATGAAGCCCTGAAATGGGCTTCTTCTTTTTTACAGGAAAATGGACGAGATAAAAATGCGGGAGAAATTGTCCTTTGTCATGTATTAAAGGTGAACAGAACAGGATTACTTATGAATATGCGTGAAGAAATAACTGAGGATCAAGAGAAAAGCTTTACGGAGTTTATCCACAAGCATGTAGAAGGTATTCCTATTCAATATATGATTGGTTATGAAATGTTTTATGGACGGTCTTTCTTTGTGAATGAAGAAGTATTAATACCAAGACCGGAAACAGAAGAGCTTATAGTGGGAGTATTAGAAAGAATCGAGCGCCATTTTGGTGATGAGAAACTACATGTAGCAGATATAGGTACAGGTAGTGGAGCGATTTCTATTACGCTTGCTTTAGAAAATGAAAATCTTCATGTTTATACAGTAGATATTGCACAAGAGTCGATTGAAGTTGCAAAAGAAAATGCAAAAGCTTTAGGTGCAGAAGTAACGTTCTATCACGGTGATTTATTGTCACCATTTCATAAAACGGGTCAAAAGCTAGATGTTGTTGTTTCAAATCCTCCATATATACCGGAAGAGGATTGGCGTGGTCTTTCTCCTGTTGTGAAAGAGCATGAGCCGAAGAGAGCACTTGTTGGTGGTGAAGACGGATTAGATTTCTATCGCCGTTTTATGGAAGAATTGCCGAATGTGTTGCAGAAGAAAGCGATTGTGGCGTTTGAAATTGGAGTAGGACAAGGTGAGGATGTAAAAAGATTGTTACAACAAGCTTTTCCACATGCTCATGTTGAGGTTGTTTTCGATATTAACGGAAAAGATCGTATGGTATTTGCAGAGATGGAGTAAGGTTCACACCTTACTCTATTTTTTTGTGGAAAAATTCATATAGATTTTGAATTTAATAGTTTAGAAAGATGAAAGTCTGTCCACACTGTTTGTAGAAGGGACGGTGGAGGAAATGAAAAAACAAGTTATTGCTTATCTTCTTATACTATTAATTGGTGCACAGTTACTTGTGCAGTTTGGATATATGAAAGCTGATGCGAAAGGGCCTTCAGTTATTCCGAAAGAGGCCGTTCGATTACGAATTTTAGCAAATAGTGATTCAGATAAAGACCAGGCATTAAAGCGTAAAGTGCGTGATGAAGTAAAAGCACAAATTGATGGGTGGGTAGCGGATTTAACTTCATTTGAAGAGGCACGCAAAGTAATTCAAAGTCATATTCCAGAAATCGAGAAAACGGTGGAAAATACGTTAAAAAGAGAAGGAAGTAAAGATTCATTTCAAGTGAAATTTAGTAAGAATGTAAAGTTTCCTACAAAGGTATACGGGAATTTTATTTATCCAGCAGGAGAATATGAAGCAGTATTAATCACAATTGGAGAAGGTGAAGGGGCGAACTGGTGGTGTGTATTATTTCCACCAATGTGTTTCTTAGATTTTTCGAGCGGGACAGCTGTAAGAAAAGAAGAGCACGTTGTGAAGGCGGAATCTCCTGAAGAGGAGCAGGTGAAACAACTAGATGAGGAAGTAATAGATAAAGAAGAGAAGAAAGTAGATAAGGTAAAAGAAACGAAAGCTGTAAAGCAGGAAGTAGTAAAAAAAGTAACAGCTTCTGAAAAGAAAGTAGTAAAAAATGAAACAAAAGTCGAAGAGCAGCCTGTAAGTAAAGAAGAAATAAAAACTGTGGAAAAAGTGGAGAAACCTGTGGAGAAAAAACAAGAAAAGCAAAATGAGTATGTAAAAGTAGAAGAGGAAGAAGAAAAGCCAGAAGTTAAATTGTTTATTGTAGAAGCTTTTACATCTTTATTCTCTAAATAGTACTATTAATAAATCCCTCTTCATATATAAAAATGAGGAGGGATTTATTATGAAGAAAGTGTATTTTGCTACGAAAGCAGATGTGGAAAGATTACATTCTTTTTTCGGACAAGCTAATAAAAAAGATGATAAAATAAATGAGTTGTACGCACAATTTATGATTTTGGAAGAGGCGGAAGAAATACGAGCTGTAATTGGTTATGAACAAAGTGGGGAAGATGTGCTTATTCGTTCTTGTTTATTCACACCTCATGTGGATAAACAGACTTTCTTATATTTTTTTGAAATGTTTTTGCAGTATATGAAAGAAAAAAGTGTTCAACAATTGTACTTACTAACAAATCATCCACAATCTGTACCGATCTTTCAGTTTTTTGACTTTTTTACTATAGAAAAGGATGAGGTTCCAGAGGGAATTCACCAACTAGAACATTTTTGTAAAAATATAAAAGAGCAGAATGCAATAATACTAAATTGTCAGCTATTCACAAAGTTATCCACGGATTAATTAGGTTTATCCACATTTTGTGGATAAACCTTGTTTGTCTTTTGGATAAATCTCATAGTAAACTAAAAATATACAAGTATTTAAGGGTAGAAAAGGACGTGGAAAAAAATGCATACAAACATGTGGGTTGTGGATAATGTTGTGGAAAGAAAAAAATATTATCCACAGTTACAAGAAGCAGCAAAATTATTAAGAGAAAATGAGGCGGTTGCTTTCCCTACGGAAACAGTATATGGGTTAGGTGCAAATGCGATGGATGATGAAGCAATCGCGAAAATTTTCGAAGCGAAAGGAAGACCGAGTGATAATCCACTCATTGTCCATATAGGTACAAAATCTCAGTTAGATGGGATTGTGAAAGAAATTCCACCAGTTGCAGAGAAGTTAATGGCGCATTTTTGGCCAGGACCATTAACAATTATTTTGCCGAGAAAAGAAGGGATTTCAGAGAAGGTGACGGCAGGACTTAATACGGTTGGAGTAAGAATGCCTGATCATCCAATTGCACTTGCTCTTATTGAAGAGGCGAATGTACCTGTTGCAGCACCAAGTGCGAATCGTTCAGGGCGTCCAAGTCCAACATTAGCTTCTCACGTATATGAAGATTTGAATGGGAAGATTGCAGGTATTGTTGATGGTGGTGCAACTGGAGTAGGCGTTGAATCAACTGTAATTGATTGTACAAGCGCGGTTCCAACAATATTACGTCCAGGTGGGATTACGAAAGAACAATTAGAAGCGGTGATAGGTACTGTTTCTTTAGATCCAGCTTTAAAGGATGAGAAGGAAAAACCGAAATCGCCTGGAATGAAATACACACATTATGCCCCGAAAGCACCACTTAGTATTGTTGAGGGCTCACGTGAGTTTATTCAGCATCTTGTGGATGAGAAAAAGGAAGAAGGATTTAAAGTAGGCGTATTAACGACAGAAGAGTATCAGCATGTATATAGTGCAGATGTTATATTATCTTGTGGTGTTAGAAGTGACTTAGCTAGTGTTGCGACTAAATTATATGATGTACTTAGAACATTTGATGCAAGTGAAGTGGATGTTATTTTTAGTGAGTCATTCCCTAATGAAGGAATAGGGAATGCAATTATGAATCGTTTAACAAAAGCGGCAGGACATCATATTATTATTGAATGATAAGGTAAGATTAGCAAACAGAATATTTCTCCTTGGATAAGCATATTGTGAAGTAGCACGTCCAAGGAGGGGCATGAATGACGTTTGAACAGCTAATACCTTTAATAATTATGGCATTCGCCTTAGGGATGGATGCGTTCTCGGTGAGTCTTGGTATGGGGATGATACCCCTAAAGTTAAGACAAATCCTGTATATTGGTATGACGATAGGGATATTTCATATTATTATGCCGTTTATAGGAATGGTACTAGGTCGTTTTTTATCAGAGAAGTATGGAGATATCGCACATTTTGCGGGTGCTATTTTATTAATCGGACTAGGGTTTTATATCGTATATTCGAGCATTTTACAAAATGAAGAGACTAGAACAGCCCCTATTGGAATTAGTTTATTCGTATTTGCATTTGGCGTCAGTATAGATAGTTTCTCAGTAGGACTTAGTCTTGGTATTTATGGAGCACAAACAATTATTACGATTTTACTTTTTGGATTTGTTAGCATGTTATTAGCGTGGATGGGTTTATTAATTGGGAGACATGCGAAAGATATGCTCGGTACATATGGTGAGATAGTAGGTGGGATCATTTTGGTTGGGTTTGGATTATATATCCTTTTTCCTATATAATTTTATGTAGGAGGGAATTATGAACAAGCTATTGGAATGGTATGTTAAATTTTTAACCTTCTATCCTCGATGGCTAAGAAGACTTATAATTTGGGGTATTATTTTGCAAATTTCGATGTTAGGTTGGATTAAGTTAATTCGTGAATGGTGAGATAGTTCCTTTCTGTGAATATTTTGTTTGTACTATATTTATTGCGCTAAAAATTACAGATATAGAAAGGATGAGATGAATGACGAGATTGAAGCAAGTTTTTGGTATTATTATTAGTTTTTTTGTTTTTTGGTTTAGTATGCTCGGTGTACAAATGTTTGCTGAGTTTTTAGATATTGAGTCATTGAAATTTGTTGCGGGAAAGACTGAGGCGGCGCGTGCCTTTTACTCTCCGTACCCGTTTTTAATTGTTTTTCTTATCACATTGCTTTCCCTATACTTCTTCGTAATTAAGCTAGGGAAGCCGAAAAAAGAGAAAATGCCTACTTTAGAGGAAAAGAAGGAAGAATTACAATGATAAAATCCCCTGCTAAAAAGCAGGGGATTTTATATTTGAGTGATGGGAGGAATCTAGCCGCCTTGCTTTTAAATATATCCAGTTCCAGCGGCTAGAATGGTCGGTGGCTTCGCGTCTTCCTGCGAGGCAAAAAGCGCCT
>NZ_JBNLYC010000025.1:0-47892 GCF_050172015.1 Bacillus sp. GMa5/1
CCGAAATATATACATTATTTAAAGCAGCTTCGAAAACTAGAAGTATCATATTTTTAAATAGGCATATGCCTATTATTTTTTTTGTTCTGTATAATAGATAGAGAATGAATAATAAGGAAGAGATGTAGATGAATCAAAATCGTATGCCTTTATATGAGGCGTTAATAGAGTTTAAAGAAAGAGGGCCGTTATCCTTTCATGTTCCAGGTCATAAGAATGGTTTAAACTTCCCTCAGGAGGCAATAAGAGAGTTTAAAGATATTCTATCTATTGATGTAACTGAGTTAGCAGGACTAGATGATTTGCATAGTCCGTTTGAATGTATAGATGAGGCACAACAATTATTGGCTGAAGTTTATAATACAAAGAGGAGCTATTTTTTAATTAATGGTTCAACAGTCGGGAACTTAGCAATGATTTTGTCTTGTTGCGGGGAACATGATATTGTTCTTGTACAAAGAAATTGCCATAAATCAATTATTAATGCTTTAAAACTTGCGGGAGCAAATCCCATTTTTTTAGATCCATGGATTGATGAAGCTTATAACGTACCGGTGGGAGTTCGTAACGAAATTATTAAGACAGCAATTGAAAAGTATCCAAATGCGAAAGCACTCATTTTAACGCATCCTAATTATTATGGTATGGGTATGGATCTAGAGGCAAGCATCGCTTTTGCACATGCACATAAAATCCCTGTTTTGGTAGATGAGGCACATGGGGCACATCTGTGCTTGGGAGAACCATTCCCGAAGTCAGCATTAACATATGGTGCAGATATTGTAGTTCATTCTGCACATAAAACATTACCCGCAATGACAATGGGTTCCTATTTACATATAAATAGTCACTTAGTAGACGAAGAGAAGGTTACTACTTATTTAAGTATGCTACAATCTAGTAGTCCATCGTATCCAATTATGGCTTCCTTGGATATAGCACGCTTTACAATGGCGCGTATAAAAGAAGAAGGTCACAGTGAAATTGTTGAGTTTTTACGAAGATTTAAGGAACAATTACGTTCTATTCCCCAAATCGCCATTTTAGAATATCCGTTGCAAGATGAGTTAAAGGTCACCGTACAAACTCGTTGTCAGTTATCAGGGTACGAATTACAGTCTGTATTTGAAAAGGTCGGTATATATACAGAGGTGGCTGATCCGTACAATGTCCTATTTATTTTACCCTTACAAGTAAATGAGGGATATATGAAGGTTATAGAGATGATCCGAGTAGCATTGCAACATTATGAGGTGAAAGACAAGAGGGAATCTATTCGTTATACTTATAAAGGTGAATTCTCTCTTTTACCGTATACGTATAAACAACTAGACGGATATGAAACAAAGATAGTATCTATAGAAGAGGCTGTTGGAATGATAGCGGCGGAAATGGTGATTCCGTATCCACCTGGAATTCCATTGATTATGTATGGAGAGAGAATTACTTCAGAGCATAAAGAGCAAATTATGTATTTAGAGAGAGCAGGAGCTCGTTTTCAAGGTAATACGAAATATATGAAAGTGTATGATATAGAAAGTAGGTTTTAGGATGAAGGGATTATTTGTAACAATTGAGGGCCCAGAAGGTTCAGGTAAAACAACGTTAATTAAAAGCTTATTGCCATATTTTGAAAAAAAAGCACAAAAGGTAATGGCGACAAGGGAACCAGGCGGTATTGCAATTTCTGAGGACATTAGGACGATTTTACATAAACAAGAATATACGATGATGGAAGCACGTACAGAAGCGCTTCTTTATGCTGCTGCGCGCAGACAACATTTAGTAGAAAAAGTTATGCCAGCACTTAATGAGAACTACCTCGTGTTATGTGATCGTTTTATAGATAGCTCTTTAGCATACCAAGGCTATGCAAGAGGATTGGGTATGGATAAGGTATTTGAAATAAATCGTTTCGCAACAGAGGACTGTATGCCTAGTTTAACAATTTATCTAGACATTGAGCCTGAGGTTGGTTTGGCTCGGATTGAAAAAGATGCAGGACGTGAAGTAAATCGACTAGATATGGAAGATATCTCTTTCCATAAACGTGTGCGCGAGGGGTATTTACAAGTTGTAGAACGTTTCTCGGATCGTATTGTATTGGTAAATGCTGATCAGCCGATGGAAAAACTTATAGAAGAAGTTGTTCAGATTATAGAAGATAAATTGTTATAATAGAAGGAAAGAATGAAATAAGTGAGGTATGCATTATGACGAAGACGTGGGAGCAGCTTTCTGCTATACAACCCATCGGTGTAAAAATGTTGATGAATAGCATTGCAAAAGAGCGTATATCCCACGCTTACTTGTTAGAGGGAGGGAAAGGGACAGGAAAGTTTGCGACAGCAATTCAAATGGCAAAGAGTTTCCTCTGTTCTGAGCGGAATGGGGTAGAGCCCTGCCATGTATGTACAAACTGTAAGCGAATTGATTCAGGTAACCACCCTAACTTACATATTGTAAAACCAGACGGATTATCTATTAAAAAGCAGCAAATTCATGATTTACAAGAAGAGTTTTCAAAAACAGGATTAGAGGCAAATAAAAAATTATATATTATTGAGCACGCAGATCGTATGACAGCAAATGCGGCAAATACACTTTTGAAATTTTTAGAAGAACCAAGTAGTGATACAACTGCTATTTTACTTACTGAACAAAGTCATCAAATTTTAAATACGATTTTATCTCGTTGCCAAGTTGTTACGTTTAGGCCGTTACCTACGGAATCTTTAATTAGAAGATTACAGGATGAAGGGATTACAGCATCTTTATCGACACTTGCTGCTCAACTTACAAATAGTTTTGATGAAGCTTTAGCTTTATGTAGTGATGAATGGTTTGCACAAGCACGAGCTTTAGTGATAAAATTATGTGAAGCGCTCGAAAAAGATAAAACCTCTATTTTTTTTGTACAAGAAAAATGGGGAAAACACTTTGGAGAGAAAGAACAATTACAGCAAGGTTTAGATATGTTACTCCTTATTTATAAGGATTTATTATATGTTCAACTTGGAGAAGAAGATCGTCTTGTTTTTCATGATCAGAAAGAGATGTTTGAATCGTTTTCCTATGCTCAGAAGCGCATTGTATCAGCTCTCTTTAATATATTAGAGGCAAAAAATAGAATCAACGCTAATGTAAATGCGCAGCTTGTGTTCGAACAGTTAGTGTTGCGGTTGCAGGAGGGATGACCGTTTTGTATGATGTAGTAGGTGTTCGCTTTAAGAAGGCCGGAAAGGTATATTACTTTGATCCAAACCAGTTCGATATCTCTGAAAATGAGTTTGTCATTGTAGAAACGGTAAGAGGTATTGAATACGGAAAAGTAGTTATTACCAAAAAACAAGTTGATGAAAACGACGTTGTATTACCGCTAAAAAAGGTTATTCGTATTGCAAATGAAAATGATCGTACCATTGTTGAAGAGAACAAACATGCTGCCAAAGAAGCATATCAAGTCTGTCAACAAAAGGTAGTAGAGCATAATCTTGATATGAAACTTGTAGATGTAGAGTATACATTCGATCGTAATAAGATTATTTTCTATTTTACTGCGGATGGTCGGATCGATTTCCGCGAACTAGTGAAGGACTTAGCCGCAATTTTTAGAACAAGAATTGAACTAAGACAAATTGGTGTTCGTGATGAAGCGAAGATGCTAGGTGGTATTGGTCCATGTGGTCGTATGCTTTGTTGTTCTACTTTTTTAGGGGATTTTGAACCTGTATCCATTAAAATGGCAAAGGATCAAAATTTATCATTAAATCCTGCAAAAATCTCTGGTTTATGTGGTCGCTTAATGTGTTGCTTAAAATATGAGAATGATGAATATGAGGCAGCAAAGGAACAACTTCCTGATTTAGATCAACGTATACAAACCCCGCATGGTACTGGCCGTGTTATCGGATTAAATATTTTAGAAAGATTAATTCAAGTGGAACTAGTAGACAAGGAACGGATAGTAGAATATACGTTAGATGAGTTAGTGAATAAAGGGGTCGTTTCGAGTCAAACCACAGATTAATGAGGTGGGTGCTTGTGGAGAAAAAAGATATTTTTGAATCGGTTTCTAGTATGGAAGAGCAAATTGGACATTTATATAAACAGTTGGGAGAGTTAAAACAGCATCTTGCAGAGTTGTTGGAAGAAAACCAGCATATAAAAATGGAAAATAACAATTTGCGACACCGTTTTGAAGAAGTGCAGAATAAAGAAAAACAAAAAACTCAAAAACGTAAAGAAGTGAAGCCGAAAACAGATATTGGTGAAGGCTATGACAATTTAGCGAGACTGTATCAAGAAGGTTTTCATATTTGCAATCTACATTATGGAAGTGTACGTAAAGAGGGAGATTGTTTATTCTGTCTGTCATTCTTAAATAAAAAGTGAAATTACCTTTCCAATTATAATTGGAAAGGTAATTTTTTATACATGAAATAGGGTAGGTTAAGGGTAAGAAAAGGAGCAGTATATGAATTTATATGAAGATGAACGTTTAGATTACTTATTAGCACAAGACATGAAGATTATACAAAGCCCATCAGTATTTAATTTTTCTTTAGATGCCGTTTTACTTGCAGATTTTGCATGGGTACCAATTCAAAAGGGGAATTTACTTGATTTGTGTACAGGTAACGCGGTTGTTCCCCTTCTATTAAGTACAAGAACAAAAGGAAATATTACTGGGGTGGAAATTCAAGAACGCTTATATGATATGGGAGTAAGAAGTGTTCAATACAATGGGTTGGAGGAAAGAATTCACCTCATACATGGAGATTTGAAAGATATGCCAGAGAAACTTGGGCGTCATCAATATGATGTTGTTACATGTAATCCACCATATTTTCAAACACCTCAAACTTCAGAGAAAAATATGAATGAACATTTAGCGATAGCTCGTCATGAAATTATGTGTACATTAGAAGATGTTGTATCTGTAAGTAGTCAGTTAGTAAAACAAGGTGGGAAAGTAGCGTTTGTACATCGTCCAGGGCGATTACTAGACATTGTCACATTAATGCGTAAATATAAAATTGAACCAAAGCGTGTGCAATTTGTTTATCCTAAGGTTGGAAAAGAAGCAAATACATTGTTAATTGAAGGAATTAAGGATGGAAATGCAGATTTGAAAATTTTACCGCCTCTCGTTGTATATGAGAACAATAACGAATATACAAAGGAGCTACGTTCGATTTTATATGGAGAAGAATAAGCACTTTTTTTATGTGGTAGAGTGCTCTGATGGAAGTTATTATGCTGGATATACAAACCATATAGAAAAGAGAATTCAGACTCATAATAGCGGCAAAGGGGCTAAGTATACACGCGTCAGGCTTCCTGTTGTTTTAAAATATGTAGAGACCCACGATGATAAGCGTACAGCTATGCAAGCGGAGTATTACTTTAAGCAATTAACGAGAAAACAAAAAGAGGCATATATGCAAAAAGGAGAACGCTATGTGGCAACAAAAAAGCTTTCAACAAAATGAAAAGGGAGTTTTATATTTAGTACCAACTCCTATTGGAAATCTAGAAGATATGACATTTCGTGCAATCCGAATTTTAAAAGAAGTTGATTTAATTGCTGCTGAAGATACGAGACAAACGAAAAAACTTTGTAATTATTTTGAAATTGAAACACCTGTTACGAGTTATCATGAGCACAATAAAGAAGTAAGTGGGAAGAAACTATTAGAGAAATTAGAGGATGGAAAGAATGTAGCACTTGTTAGCGACGCTGGTATGCCGTGTATTTCTGATCCAGGTTACGATATTGTCGTTGAGGCAGTAGCTGAGCAATATCATGTAATTCCGCTTCCTGGAGCAAATGCAGCCCTTACAGCATTAATTGCATCCGGTCTTGAAACAAAGCAGTTTTATTTCTATGGTTTCTTGCAGAGAAACAAAAAGGAACGAAAGATGGAGTTAGAAAAGCTTCGTTATGTACAAACTACAATGATGTTTTATGAAGCGCCTCATCGTTTAGACGATACTTTAATTTCGATGCAGGAAGTGTTGGGAAATAGAGAGATTGTATTATGTCGAGAGTTAACTAAAAAATTTGAGGAATTTATTCGAGGGACAATCGAAGAAGCAATTGAGTGGACGAAGCAAAATGAAGTACGTGGTGAGTTTTGTATTTTAGTAGCTGGTTCAACAGAAGAACCTGCTCCAGAAGAACAATGGTGGGAATCTCTTTCGGTATATGATCATATTGAATATTATATAAATGAAAAAAGTATGAATTCAAAAGAAGCGATTAAAACAGTCGCTAAAGATCGAGATTTGTCGAAAAGAGATGTATATCAAATCTATCATGTCGATAAAAAATAAGCTTCTCATAATTGAGAAGCTTATTTTGCTGTTTCGATATAATCTTGAAGTTCGTTTAAGATTTGCTCAGCGCCTTCTTTGCTTAAGATGATTTTACCTTCAGCTAAAGAAAGGTTACCGTCAGATACTTCACCAGTTACTTGGCAAGTCATGTTTGGTTTATATTTCTTTAAGATGATTTTTTCGTCATCAACATAGATTTCAAGAGCGTCCTTTTCTGCAATACCTAAAGTACGGCGTAATTCGATTGGAATTACTACACGACCTAATTCATCAACTTTACGAACAATACCAGTAGATTTCATAATTTTTTTCCTCCTAAATAAATAGTTTATAAGTTTCGAGTCTATTTTTAGATTCGTCATTTTTCGACAAAATACCCTATGGACATATGATACCAATCATTTACATTTCCGTCAATTCTTAAATTCTATATTTTTTAAAAAGATTTATAGATTTCTTATTTCTTATATATAATAGATTGAGAGGAAATTCCACAATTATTTACATTATTTTCTGAAAAAATAATAAATTAAAAGTGGAGATTGTATATTTTTGTGAAATATGAGCAATAGATGATAAAGATATCGAGCATTAAGACCTAAATTTAAAATTAGGTTGGCGTAAAGAAGATAAGTTAGATTTGGGCTGCTCGTAAAAGCCCAATTAATGTGGGCTAATAATTAGTGGGGAGGAACAAAAACCCTACTGATTAAAGTTTCACTTTATATATGAGTTTTTGATATACTGTTTATAAATACATATGAGGTTATTCGGGAGGTCCAAAACAATGACAGAGGAAAATAAGTCCTTTTATATTACTACCCCAATTTATTATCCAAGTGGAAAATTACACATTGGACATGCTTATACGACAGTAGCAGGAGATGCGATGGCACGATATAAGCGTATGCAAGGTTATAATGTGCATTATTTAACAGGAACTGATGAGCATGGACAGAAGATCCAAAAGAAAGCAGAAGAGTTAAATATTACGCCACAGGCATATGTTGATAACATTGTTGCAGGAATTAAAGAGCTTTGGGAGAAGATGGATATTTCTTATGATGATTTTATTCGTACAACTGAAGATCGTCATAAAGATGTTGTCGAAAAAATCTTTAAGCAATTAGTAGATCAAGGTGACATTTATCTTGATGAATATGAAGGTTGGTATTCTGTACAAGATGAGACGTTCTATACAGAGCATCAATTAGTAGATCCAATTATGGAAGGCGACAAAGTAGTTGGAGGAAAAAGCCCAGATAGTGGTCATGATGTAGAACTTGTTCGTGAAGAATCTTATTTCTTTAGAATGGGTAAATATGTCGACAGACTATTAAAGTTCTATGAAGATAATCCACATTTCATTCAGCCGGAGTCTCGTAAAAATGAAATGATTAATAATTTTATTAAACCAGGATTAGAAGATTTAGCGGTTTCTCGTACTTCATTTGACTGGGGAGTTCGTGTTCCTGGTAACCCAAAACATGTTATTTACGTATGGGTTGACGCATTATCTAATTATATTACGGCGTTAGGTTATGGAACAGCAAATGAAGAGAAATATAAAAAATTCTGGCCTGCAGATGTGCATTTAGTTGGGAAAGAAATTGTTCGTTTCCATACAATTTATTGGCCGATAATTTTAATGGCATTAGATTTACCTCTTCCGAAGAAAGTCTTTGCTCATGGCTGGATTTTAATGAAGGATGGAAAGATGAGTAAGTCAAAAGGAAACGTAGTAGATCCAGTTACATTAATCGATCGTTACGGATTAGATGCATTACGTTATTACCTACTTCGTGAAGTTCCATTTGGATCTGATGGTGTATTCACACCAGAAGGATTTGTGGAGCGTATTAATTTCGACTTAGCAAATGACTTAGGTAATTTATTAAATCGTACAGTAGCTATGATTGATAAGTATTTTAACGGAGAAATCCCTGCATTTAAAGAAAATGTGACGGAATTTGATGAAACGTTAGTAGCGTTTGCACAAGATACTTTGAAAAAAGTAGAAGAAGCAATGGAGAATATGGAGTTCTCTGTAGCGTTAGGATCTATTTGGCAACTAGTTAGTCGTACGAATAAATATATTGATGAAACACAACCATGGGTATTAGCAAAAGATGAGAATGATCGTGAAAAGTTAGCTTCTGTAATGGCTCATTTAGCAGAAGTACTTCGTCAAACAGGTATTATGCTTATGCCATTCTTAACAGTAGCACCAAGCAAGATGTTTGCTCAGCTTGGCCTTACTGATGAAGCTCATAAATCTTGGGAAAGTCTATCTACAATTGGCTGCATTCCAGCTGGAACAAAAGTAGAAAAAGGAAACCCAATTTTCCCTCGTTTAGAAATGGAAGTGGAAGTAGAGTACATTAAAGAACAAATGAAAAGCTCTGCTCCTAAAGTAGAAGAGAAAAAAGAAGAAGAACCGAAGGCAGAAGAAATTACAATTGATGATTTCTTTAAAGTAGAATTACGCGTAGCTGAAGTACTATCTGCTGAACCTGTGAAAAAAGCAGACAAGTTGTTAAAAATTCAACTAGACTTAGGCACAGAAAAGCGTCAAGTTGTTTCTGGAATTGCAAAATTCTATTCGCCGGAAGACTTAAAAGGTAAAAAGGTTATTTGTGTAACAAACTTAAAACCTGTAAAATTACGCGGTGAATTATCGCAAGGTATGATTTTAGCGGGTGAAGAGAATGGCGTATTGTCATTAGCATCAATTGACCAAAATCTACCAAATGGTACAAAAATCAAGTAATTAAGACAAGAAAAGAGATGTTTCACGTGTAACATGTGTGAAGCGTCTTTTTTCTTTTTACACTCTCTATTTTTGCATTAAGATTGTAGTATTGTTATCGTTAAGTTATTAAAGAACTTATTTTTGTAGAATAAACTTGATTTCAATATAAAAGGAGTTATGTATTATGTTGTTTGATACACATTCACATTTGAATGCAGAGCAATTCGAAGAAGATTTGCAAGAGGTTATTGCCCGAATGAAAGAAGCGGGAGTTACTTATACAGTTGTTGTTGGTTTTGATGAAGTAACGATAAAAAAGGCGATGGAATTAGCTGAAGCCTATGATTTTATTTACGCTGCGGTTGGCTGGCATCCAGTTGATGCAATCGACATGACAGAAGAACATTTAGCTTGGTTAGAAGAACTTGCTTCTCATCCTAAAGTCGTTGCACTTGGAGAAATGGGCTTAGATTATCACTGGGATAAGTCTCCAAAAGAAATACAGAAAGAAGTATTTCGTAAACAAATTGCATTAGCGAAAAAAGTAAATTTGCCGATTATTATACATAACCGCGATGCAACTCAAGATATTGTCGATATTCTAGAAGAAGAGAATGCAGCTGAAGTAGGAGGCATTATGCATTGCTTTAGCGGTAGCGTAGAAGTAGCAGAGCGATGTGTTGATATGAACTTTTTAATTTCGTTAGGTGGACCAGTTACATTTAAAAACGCTAAGAAACCGAAAGAAGTTGCTACGGAGATTCCATTAGAGAAATTGTTAATAGAGACGGATTGTCCCTATTTAACGCCGCATCCATTTCGCGGGAAACGAAATGAACCGAGTTATGTAAAACTCGTAGCAGAAGAAATTGCGAATTTAAAAGGAATTTCTTATGAGGAAGTAGCAGAAATGACAACTAAAAATGCAAAAGTTTTATTTGGTGTTGAATAAAAAGAACGGGGGAAACCTGTTCTTTTTTATTTTGAGAAAAACTAGTAGAAGTAATGAAGAAAATAAATGTGAATGATGAAGTGTTACAATAAGGACAGGGAACAAAGATTTTTCTATTCTATTTTTTAAAATATAAGAATGGGGAAAATAATAATGGAAAAGTCGTCATTTTTTTGTTTTACTAAGTAGAGACGAAATGAGTGTGGAGGCAAGCATGAAAATAAAAGAGATTATCGTTGTAGAAGGTAAAGATGATACAGTTGCGATTAAGCGTGCTGTTGATGCGGATACAATTGAAACGAACGGTTCAGCAATCGGTGATCATGTTATTGAGCAAGTTAAATTAGCGCAGCAAAAAAGGGGCGTTATTATTTTCACAGATCCGGATTATCCTGGAGAGCGTATTCGAAAAATTATTTCTGACAAGGTTCCTGGCTGTAAGCATGCTTTTTTACCGAAGGAAGAAGCGCTTGCTAAAAGGAAAAAGGGTGTTGGGATTGAACATGCTTCTAATGAGTCGATTCGCCGTGCTCTAGAGAATATACATGAAGAAATGGAAGCTTACACAAGTGAAATTAGTTGGAGTGATTTAGTCGATGCAGGCTTAGTGGGCGGAGAAATGGCAAAGAGCCGCAGAGAAAGAATGGGTAAGCTATTAAAGATTGGTTATACAAATGCAAAACAGTTACATAAACGATTACAGATGTTTCAAGTTTCAAAGGAATCATTTGCAGAAGCTTATAAGCAAGTAATACAGGAGGAAAAAAAATGAAGGATATCGCAACGCCAAATCGTACAAAAGACATTGTTGAAAAGTATGGATTTTCATTCAAAAAAAGTTTAGGACAAAACTTTTTAATTGATACAAATGTATTAAATCGTATTGTCGATCATGCAGAAATTGGTTCAGAAAGTGGTGCAATTGAAATTGGACCAGGTATTGGTGCATTAACAGAGCAATTAGCGAAGCGTGCTAAAAAAGTAGTGGCTTTTGAAATTGATCAAAGACTATTACCAATTTTAGATGAGACGTTAGCGCCATATGGTAATGTTACAGTTATTAATAAAGACGTACTAAAAGCAGATGTACATGAAGTATTTAATGAGCAATTTGAAGAAGGGCAAGATGTAATGGTAGTAGCTAACTTACCGTACTATATTACAACGCCAATTTTATTTAAATTGCTTGAAGAAAAGTTACCAGTTCGTGGATTTGTTGTTATGATGCAAAAAGAAGTTGGAGATCGTTTAGCTGCTAAACCTGGAACGAAAGAGTATGGTTCTTTATCGATTGCCATTCAGTACTATACAGAGGTTGAAACAGTTATGACTGTACCGCGTACAGTGTTTGTACCACAGCCAAACGTTGATTCTGCAATTATCCGCCTTCTAAAGCGTCCTAAACCGGTTGTAGAGGTGACAGATGAAACGTTTTTCTTTGAAGTAGTACGAGCAAGTTTCGCACAGCGCCGTAAAACTTTAATGAATAATTTATCAAATAATTTAAATGGTTTCCCGAAAGATAAGGAGTTATTGGATCGAATTTTAACAGAAGTAGGAATTGATCCAAAGCGAAGAGGCGAAACGCTATCTATTGAAGAGTTTGCAACATTAAGTAATGCATTAGTTCTTCATAAATTATCATAAGAATATGAAAGGGACAGTTCAAGTTGAACTGTCCCTTTTGTCACCTTTCGCTCTCTAAATTCATACTTTAAAAACAGGTAAGATGGCCTAATGAGTTTGGAGGTAGGAGAATGGTTTTACATGTTGGAGAATTAGTGGAACGATATTCTCATAAGAGGGATATTCTTTTTCGTATTATAGAAATAAAAGGCGAGATAGCTATATTGTTTGGAGAGGAAATTAGACTGGTGGCGGATGCGCCACTTGAAGATTTAATTAGTATAGATCAAAGAGAACATAAAAAAAGGGTGAAGCGTGAGAAAGAAACAATGGAGCGCACGTATCGTTTGTTTCAACAAGATTATGTACTGATGAAACAAAGGCATGAACATACTTCAACTGGTGGATACACAAGTGAGGTAAATTATTTTCAAATGCCGGGACGTGTATTGCATATAGATGGAGACCCTTTATATTTGCGCAAGTGCTTAGATTTATATAATAAAATTGGCGTTCCTGTTCAAGGTATTCATTGTAAAGAAACGGAGATGCATGAAAAAGTAGTAGACTTAATAGATCACTTTCGCCCAGACATTCTCGTTATTACAGGGCATGATGCATATACAAAATCAAAAGGAGTGAAGGGAGATTTAGCGGCATATAGGCATTCAAGGCATTTTGTACAGGCTGTTCGTGAAGTGCGAAAAAAATATCCATCATTGGATCAACTTGTTATTTTTGCTGGGGCATGTCAATCACATTTTGAGGCACTAATTCGTGCAGGGGCCAATTTCGCTAGTTCACCATCTAGAATTAATATTCATGCACTAGATCCTGTATATGTAGTTGGTAAAATTAGTTTTACTTCATTTATGGAGAGAGTCAATGTATGGGATGTCGTACGTAATACAATTACTGGTGAAAAGGGACTAGGTGGAATTGAAACGAGAGGGATTTTACGAACGGGATTACCTTTTCAACATTACGAAGAGTAAGCAGGGTACATATGTATCTTGCTTTTTTGTATGGAAGGATTTAAATGAATTTGGATAAAAAGAGGTAAGAACGTAAAGACTACGTAATGATACTTTTACAATATAGTATTTCTTCTATCTATTCAAACGCAGGATGATATTAGCTGTGAATCGCGGTTAATAATTAGGATAGATATATCGTGCTTTAAGTGTTCAATCTAAATTACAGCGAGGTGTAGCGAAGTATATGTCAAAACGTTTAGATGAAATTAAAAGCGAATTAGATCACCATCTTGGACAGCGACTTATGTTAAAAGCAAATAGTGGAAGAAGAAAAACTGTGGAGCAATCAGGTGTACTAGCAGAAACATACCGTTCCGTTTTTGTTGTACAATTGGATCAACAAGAAGATGCGTTGCAACGTGTATCTTATAGTTATGCAGATGTTTTAACAGAGACAGTAGAGTTAACATTTTATGGAGACCCTCATAATGAGGTCATTTTATAATCCATATATCATTACATATATTCCCATAAATGAAAAGCTATATTATTTTGCATACTAACTATACCGTAGCAAAATAAGGAGGGACTCTGCATTGAGTAGACGAAGAGGTGTCATGTCAAACCAATTTAAAGAAGAGCTAGCAAAAGAGCTTGGCTTTTATGATGTTGTTCAGAAAGAAGGATGGGGCGGAATTCGTGCGAAAGATGCTGGTAACATGGTGAAACGTGCTATAGAAATTGCAGAACAGCAATTAATGAAACGAAACCAGTAGTTGTAAGATACTTTCTGTGCTACGGTAGCCGAGGAGACATTCCTCGGCTTTTTGTACTCTAAAAGGTGCCATCATTTTACATAAGTAGTTTCATTCTGAATGCTTTTCGTTATAATTAGGGAAGTGTCATCGTCTTACTATAAATTTATGGTAAAATAAACGATAAAAGATTGAGTACATAGAGTGGGTGAATAGATTGAAGCTACTAGTGAAAGCACCAGCAAAGATTAATCTGTCGTTAGATGTACTGGGAAAAAGACAAGACGGATATCATGAAGTGAAAATGATTATGACAACCATTGATTTAGCAGATCGTCTAGAACTAACGGAATTAGCAGAAGACCGTATTGAAATTTTATCCCATAATCGGTATGTCCCAGACGACCAACGAAATTTAGCTTATCAGGCAGCGAAATTATTAAAAGAGAAGTTTAATGTAAAAAAAGGTGTATCTATTACTATTGAAAAAACGATTCCAGTAGCAGCTGGATTAGCAGGTGGAAGTAGTGATGCAGCAGCGACATTACGTGGTCTTAATAAATTATGGAATTTAGGGCTTACAATTGATGAGTTAGCAGAGCTTGGTGCAGAAATTGGATCAGATGTATCGTTCTGTGTATACGGAGGCACAGCAATTGCCACTGGAAGAGGAGAGAAAATTGAGCATATAAAGACTCCGCCTTCTTGTTGGGTTATTTTAGCGAAACCACATATAGGTGTATCTACTGCTGATGTGTATGGAAATTTAAAGTTAAATCGAGTTACACATCCAAATGTAGATAAAATGGTTGATGTCATAAATTCTGGTGATTATAAAGGAATTTGTGATACTGTTGGTAACGTTTTAGAAGATGTAACATTTGGAATGCATCCTGAAGTTGCCCGTATTAAATCACAGATGAAGCGATTTGGAGCGGATGCTGTATTAATGAGTGGAAGTGGTCCAACTGTATTTGGACTTGTACACCATGATTCACGAATGCATCGCATTTATAACGGATTAAAAGGATTTTGTGAACAAGTCTATGCGGTACGTTTATTAGGAGAGCGAGAAACGCTTGAATAAAGACGTATAATACGTTATGATTTGTTTAGAATATTCGTGATTTGAGGTGAGAGTATGAAAATTAGAAGAAGTACAAGATTAGTCGATATGACTTATTACTTGCTACAAAACCCTCGTCAGCTAGTATCTCTCACTTTTTTTGCTGAAAGGTATCAATCGGCTAAGTCTTCCATTAGTGAAGATTTAGTTATTATTAAGCAAACGTTTGAACAACAAGGGGTCGGCACATTGCAAACGATACCAGGAGCAGCAGGAGGAGTGAAATATATACCGTATATAAGTGAAGAAGAGGCAGATCTAATTATTGATGAGCTTTGTGGCTTATTTGAAAACCCAGATCGTATTTTGCCTGGCGGTTACTTATACATGACAGATTTATTGAGTAATCCTCGCCATATTAATGGCGCAGGTCGTTTGTTTGCTTCTGTTTTTGCTAGGCAACCAATTGATGCAGTTATGACGGTGGCAACGAAGGGGATTCCACTTGCTTATGCAGTGGCAAATTACTTAGATGTACCAGTTGTAATTGCAAGGAAAGATAATAAGGTAACAGAAGGTCCGACTGTTAGTATTAACTATGTGTCGGGTTCTTCTAAACGAATTCAAACAATGACGTTAGCAAAACGCAGTCTTCCAGAAGGGTCGAATGTTTTAATTATTGATGACTTCATGAAAGCTGGCGGAACAATTCAAGGTATGATGAGTATGCTAGAAGAATTCAAGGCTAATGTTGTTGGTATTGGTGTATTAGTAGAATCCACAGATATTGAAGAACGACTAATTAATAATTTTGTATCATTAATTCGTCTATCGGAAGTTGATGTGAAAGAAAAAACGATTCAAGTGGAAAAAGGGAATTATTCTCTTGCACCATTTGATGAAGGGCTTGTAGAGGCGGAATAAAAGATAGAGCAGATAGCTCTATCTTTTTTATTTTATTTATAGATTATAAAATAGATGGACAAACTGCCTTTCGTACACTATTTTTAAAGAGTAAAATAAATAATAAAAGGGTGAAAAGTATGAAAGTTGTTCAAACAAGCAAGGCACCACAAGCAATTGGGCCTTATTCACAGGGGATTATTGTAAATAACATGTTCTATAGCTCAGGACAAATTCCATTGATGGCAAATGGGGAGCTTGTAACAGGAGATGTAACAGTACAAACAGAACAAGTATTTCAAAATTTACAAGCGGTATTAGAGGAAGCAGGTGCTTCATTTGATACAGTCGTAAAAACAACAGTATTTTTAAAGGACATGGATGATTTTAATGCTGTGAATGAAGTGTATAGCTCTTATTTCTCTACTCATAAACCAGCTCGATCTTGTGTGCAAGTAGCAAAATTACCGAAAGATGTTTCCGTTGAAATTGAAGTAATCGCCCTAGTTAAGTAACCTTTTGTAAGCGATAACCTCCACTAATCTCTATATTCAACTACTTTAAAAATTTTTATCTTAAAAATTTTTAAAAAATTAAAGGGAAAATAGAAAATTTGTGGAATTTATACAAATATATCGCTTATTTAGAAAAGGGTGGTGAACACAAGATGGAAGTGACTGACGTAAGATTACGCCGCGTAAACACAGAAGGCCGCATGAGAGCAATTGCCTCTATTACTCTAGACCATGAATTTGTTGTTCATGATATTCGTGTAATTGATGGTAATAATGGATTATTTGTAGCAATGCCAAGTAAACGTACTCCAGATGGAGAGTTCCGTGACATTGCACATCCAATTAATTCTGGTACACGCTCTAAAATTCAAGATGCGGTTTTAACAGAGTATCATCGTTTAGGCGAGTTAGAAGAGGTTGAGTTTGAAGAAGCAGGTGCTTCGTAAAATTCGAATGAAAAGGGCTTTTGACAAAAAGCCTTATAATTTTGTAGCAAACTCCTGTAAGCATTTACAGGGGTTTGTTTTTTTTTGCTTTATATTTGGAAACTGTATAATTTATTAACATAAAAAGAAGAAACTACTAATTTTTTCAAAATCATTTTAAATAGTATAGCTTATTTCTTAAAAAAGATACTAAAGAGTAAAACATCTTATAAGAATTATGGTAAAATTTAATAGTTAAAATGTGTTTCTTGAAATATATGATGATTTAGGATAATATCTTTAATGGATAAATAGGTTGCGATGGAGGGTCTATATGTCAAACAGATTTGCAGTGATTCTAGCTGCAGGTAAAGGCACACGTATGAAGTCTAAGCTATACAAAGTGCTGCATCCTGTATGTGGAAAACCTATGGTACAACACGTAGTCGATCAAGTATCTCAATTAGGATTGCAGAAACTTGTAACGGTTGTTGGACATGGTGCTGAAATGGTACAAGAACAGCTAGGGAACGTAAGTGAATTTGCATTACAAGCAGAACAACTTGGTACAGCACATGCTGTAGATCAAGCTGCAAGTGTACTTGCAAATGAAGAAGGAACAACTTTAGTTATTTGTGGTGATACGCCTCTAATAACTGCTGAAACAATGGAAGCATTACTTCAGCAACATAAAGAAGCAGGAGCAATGGCGACGGTGCTAACAGCATACATAGAAGAGCCTGCTGGATATGGCCGTATTGTTCGTAATGAGAATGGTCATGTTGAAAAGATTGTTGAGCATAAAGATGCAAATGAGAAAGAATTAGCTATTAAAGAAATCAATACAGGTACGTATTGTTTTGATAATAAGGCTTTATTTGCTTCACTTTCTAAAGTTTCAAATGATAACGTGCAAGGTGAATATTACCTTCCAGATGTTATTGAGATTTTAAAAAATGAAGGTCATATCGTATCAGCTTATCAAACAGAGCAGTTCGATGAAACGTTAGGTGTTAACGACAGAGTCGCTCTATCGCAAGCGGAAATTATTATGAAAAACCGTATCAACCGAAAGAACATGGTAAATGGTGTTACAATTATTGATCCAAGTAACACTTATATTTCTGCTGATGCAATTATCGGTAGCGATACAGTTCTTCATCCAGGAACAATTATTGAGGGGAACACTGTAATTGGTTCTGATTGTGAAATTGGACCGCATACAGTAATTCGCGATAGTGAAATTGGAGATCGTACGACAATTCGACAATCTACTGTACATGATAGTAAGCTTGGTACAGAAGTATCGGTTGGTCCATTTGCACATATTCGCCCAGATTCAGTTATTGGAGACGAAGTACGCGTTGGAAACTTCGTGGAAATCAAAAAAACTGTCTTTGGTAATAGAAGTAAAGCTTCACACTTGAGTTATATCGGGGATGCACAAGTTGGAGAAGACGTGAATCTTGGTTGTGGTTCAATTACGGTGAACTATGACGGTAAGAATAAATTCAAAACTGTGATTGGTAATGGGGTATTTATTGGATGTAATTCAAACCTTGTTGCTCCAGTAACAGTTGAAGATGGTGCTTATGTGGCGGCAGGCTCTACAATTACAGAGAATGTTCCATCAAAAGCATTATCGGTAGCACGTGCACGTCAAGTTAACAAAGAAGACTATGTTGATCAATTGCTGAATAAGAAAAAATCATAATAATGTGGAGGGTTAATCTAGATGTCGACTCAATATCTAAATTCTAATTTGAAAGTATTCTCTTTAAACTCTAATAAGGAACTTGCTGAGCAGATTGCAAAGCATATTGGAGTAGGACTAGGAAAATGTTCTGTTGATCGTTTTAGTGATGGAGAAGTTCAAATTAACATTGAAGAAAGTATCCGTGGTTGCGATGTATTCATTATTCAATCTACAAGCTTCCCAGTAAACGAACATATCATGGAATTACTTATTATGATCGATGCATTAAAACGTGCATCTGCGAAAACAATTAATATTGTTATTCCTTACTATGGTTATGCGCGTCAAGACCGTAAAGCGCGTTCTCGTGAACCAATTACATCGAAACTTGTAGCAAACTTGCTTGAAACAGCAGGTGCAACTCGTGTAATCACTCTAGATTTACATGCTCCACAAATTCAAGGGTTCTTTGATATCCCAATCGACCACTTAATGGGTGTACCGATTCTTTCTGATTACTTTGAAACAAAAGGTCTTAAAGATATCGTAATCGTGTCTCCTGATCATGGTGGTGTAACTCGTGCGAGAAAAATGGCAGATCGTCTAAAAGCGCCAATCGCTATTATTGATAAGCGTCGTCCTCGCCCGAACGTTTCAGAGGTAATGAACATTATCGGTAATATTGAAGGCAAAACAGCGATTTTAATTGATGACATCATTGATACAGCTGGTACAATTACATTAGCAGCAAACGCTCTTGTTGAGAACGGTGCTTCTGAAGTATATGCTTGCTGTACACACCCAGTATTATCTGGTCCAGCAATTGAGCGTATTCAAAATTCAAACATTAAAGAGTTAGTTGTAACGAACTCTATCGTATTACCAGAAGAGAAGAAAATCGACAAAGTACATGAACTTTCAGTTGCTCCATTAATCGGAGAAGCAATCATTCGT
The DNA here is from genome assembly GCF_050172015.1 of Bacillus sp. GMa5/1. Lineage (NCBI taxonomy): Bacteria > Bacillati > Bacillota > Bacilli > Caryophanales > Bacillaceae > Bacillus > Bacillus sp. GMa5/1. Next base: position 18,964 of record NZ_JBNLYC010000025.1, read on the forward strand.
GTATACGAAGAAGAATCTGTGAGTGTATTATTCAATTAATTGGATAGAATGAGACGTAACCAAAATTGGTTACGTCTTTTCGTATCGAAAAAAGAAAGTAGTGGTACAAGAATGAAATTGATAGTAGGACTTGGGAACCCAGGTAGAGAATATGAATTAACAAGGCATAATATTGGATTTATGGCCATTGATGAACTTGCGAAGCGTTGGAACATTTCTTTGAATGAACAAAAATTTAAAGGTGTATTTGGTGCAGGGTTTGTTAATGGAGAAAAGGTAATCTTATTAAAGCCGCTAACATACATGAATTTATCTGGGGAAAGTATTCGTCCACTTATGGATTATTATAAAATTGATGTTGAGGACTTCGTTGTTATGTACGACGATTTAGACATTCCTGTAGGTAAATTGCGTCTTCGCATGAAAGGTAGTGCTGGTGGACATAATGGTGTAAAGTCAACGATTTCGCACTTAGGAACACAAGAATTTCAACGTATCCGTATGGGAATTGATCGCCCGAAAAATGGAATGAAGGTAGTCGATTATGTATTAGGACGCTTTACATCTGAAGAGATTCCGGATGTTAACCATTCTATTGAAAAAGCAGCGGATGCATGTGAAGAGTGGCTAAATAAGCCTTTTCTTCAAATCATGAATACTTTCAATAGTTAAAAATGAGATTGGGAATATTTCTCTTTTGTTTTACCCATACTAGTAGTAATTGAATTTTTAGGAGGCTAGTATGGAAGGGTATTATTATTGCAGACACTGCGGAGGTAATGTAGGCTCCATTAACGCAGAAAAAGTATATAGCGACGTTTTATTTCAACTAACGGAGCAAGAAGTAGTAGAAATGATTCATTTTCATGAGAATGGAAATATATATATAAAAACGATTTGTGAATCGTGTCAAGAAACGCTCGCATCTTATCCTGAGTATTATGAGTATGAAAAATTTCTGCAATAAAATGTTGTCGCTTTGGCATGTCCAAAGCATTTTTCTGTTTTCCTTTTCCAAAATATTTGCATAAAATAGAATGACTTGCTCTTTATGTTGAGAGGAGTTTTAAAAATGATAGGTTTATTAGAGCAATTTTATAAAAATGAAGAGATACAATCGGTTATTAATGGGTTAGAAGATGGGTTAAAAGAACAACTTATATCAGGGATGGCAACGTCTTCTCGTTCATTATTAATGGCGGCTTTATATAAAAAAACAAAAAAATCACAATTAATCGTGACACATAACTTATACCAAGCACAAAAAGTACATGAAGATTTAGTGGCGTTACTTGGTGAAAAAGATGTGTGGTTATATCCAGTGAATGAACTGATAGCATCGGAAATTGGAGTTGCAAGTCCAGAATTGAAGGCGCAACGTATAGAAGTGTTAAATCGCTTGGCTGCGGGAGAGAATGGAATCATTGTAGCGCCAGTGGCAGGATTGCGTAGATTTTTACCAATAAAAGAATTGTGGAAGCAAAAGCAAGTTGAAATCAATCTAGGGCAAGAGATTGATTTAGATGCGCTCTTGCATACTTTACATCATATTGGCTATGAACGTAAGTCGATGGTAGAAGCTCCAGGGGAGTTCAGTTTGCGTGGGGGAATATTAGATATTTATCCTTTAACTGAAGAACTACCATTTCGTATTGAATTCTTTGATACAGAAGTCGATTCTATTCGATTATTTGATGTGGATGAACAGCGTTCTCAAGGTAAAAAAGAAAACGTTAGGTTTGGTCCGGCAACAGAGTTTTTATTTTCACAGGAAGAATTAAAATCAGGAATTCAGCATCTTGAAGAAGGCTTGACTAAGACGATGCAAAAACTTTCTGATGATAAACTAAAGACTAAAGTGCTTGAGACGGTAAGTCATGAAATTGAGATGTTGAAAAACGGGCAAAGTATAGAACAGATGTTTAAATACTTATCTATTTTCTATAAAGAACCTGCTAGTCTGATAGATTATTTACCAGAAGATGGTGTTGTAATTTTAGATGAGATTTCCCGTATTCAAGAAACAGCATCACATCTTGAAACAGAAGAGGCGGAATGGTATATATCACTTCTTGGTGAAGGAACAATTATTCAAGATTTATCTTTCTCTCACCCATTCGAGGGGTTTCTTCATCATAAAAAAAGAAGTTTTGTATATTTAACGTTATTCTTGCGTCATATCGCACACACACATCCGCAAAATATTGTTAATGTAACATGTAAAACAATGCAAGATTTCCATGGACAGATGAATTTGTTAAAAACAGAAATTGATAGATGGAATGAAGGGCATTTTACGACTGTTGTACTCGGAACAGATGATGAACGTGTGAAAAAATTACAACATATTTTAAGTGATTATGATATTGAGGCAGATATTGTAGAAGGTACAGATATTTTATTGCCTGGAAGGTTACAAATTGCTGTAGGTGATTTACATGCAGGATTTGAAATGCCGATGCAAAAGCTTGTTGTCATTACTGAAAAGGAGCTTTTTCATAAGAAAGTTAAAAAATCACAACGTAAACAAAAGCTATCGAATGCTGAACGTATTAAAAGTTATTCGGAATTAAAAGTTGGAGATTATGTAGTTCATGTAAATCATGGTATAGGTAAATTTTTAGGTATTGAGACATTAGAGATTAATGGTGTTCATAAAGATTATTTAAATATTAAATATCAAGGTAATGATAAGCTATACGTTCCAATTGAACAAATTGATCAAGTTCAAAAATATGTAGGATCTGAAGGTAAGGATCCGAAAGTTTACAAATTAGGTGGGAATGATTGGAAAAAGGTTAAAACGAAAGTTGAAAAATCTGTACAAGACATTGCGGATGACCTAATTAAACTATATGCTGAGCGCGAAGCTTCAAAAGGCTATGCATATACGCCAGATACGGCAGAACAACAAGAGTTCGAATCATCTTTCCCATACCAAGAGACAGAGGATCAGTTACGTTCTATTGACGAGATTAAAAAAGATATGGAACGCGGACGCCCGATGGATAGGCTCCTTTGTGGTGATGTAGGGTATGGGAAGACTGAAGTGGCTATTCGTGCGGCATTTAAAGCGATTATGGATGAAAAACAAGTTGCAATTTTAGTACCGACAACGATTCTTGCGCAGCAACACTATGAAACAATTCGAGAGCGTTTTCAAGATTATCCAATCAATATAGGCTTATTAAGTAGATTCCGTACGAGGAAACAACAAAATGAAACAATTAAGGGCTTAAAGGATGGAACAGTAGATATTGTAATCGGAACACATCGTATTTTATCTAAAGATGTTACTTATAAAGATTTAGGGCTTCTTATTATTGATGAAGAACAAAGATTTGGTGTGACACATAAAGAAAAAATTAAACAATTGAAGGCGAATGTTGACGTATTAACATTAACGGCAACTCCGATTCCGCGGACGCTTCATATGTCTATGCTTGGTGTGCGTGACTTATCTGTTATTGAGACACCACCAGAAAATCGTTTCCCAGTCCAAACGTATGTAGTCGAGTATAATCCAGCGTTAATGCGAGAGGCGATAGAGCGAGAGCTTGCAAGAGGTGGTCAAGTTTACTTCCTATATAACCGTGTAGAGGATATTGAAAGAAAAGCAGATGAAATTTCGATGTTAGTTCCAGATGCCCGCGTAACGTACGCACATGGGAAAATGAACGAAAGCGAATTAGAGTCTGTTATGCTATCATTTTTAGAAGGACAGCATGATGTTCTTGTAAGTACAACAATTATTGAGACGGGTGTAGATATTCCGAATGTAAATACGTTAATTGTATTTGATGCAGATCGTATGGGATTATCACAGTTGTATCAGCTTCGTGGGCGTGTTGGACGTTCTAATCGTGTTGCATATGCATACTTTGCATATAAACGTGACAAAGTGCTGTCAGAGGTTGCAGAGAAGCGTCTACAAGCAATTAAAGAGTTCACGGAACTTGGATCTGGTTTCAAAATTGCGATGAGAGATTTATCTATTCGTGGAGCAGGTAATTTGTTAGGGGCAGAACAGCATGGATTTATTGATTCTGTCGGATTTGATCTATATTCTCAAATGTTAAAAGATGCAATTGAACAGCGTAGAGGAACAGATGGGGCTGAAAATATAGTTAATGTTGAAATTGACTTAGAGGTAGATGCATACTTACCAGATGCTTATATTTCAGATAGTAAGCAAAAAATTATGATGTATAAACAATTTAGAGGTGTTTCTGCAATTGAGGATATTGAAGAATTGCAGGAAGAAATGATCGATAGATTTGGCGATTATCCACAAGAAGTTGGTTATTTATTACAAATTGCAAATATTAAAGTGTTGGCAATGAAAGAACAAATTGAATTAATTAAGCAGAATAAATTTGAAGTAACATTCCTGTTTTCTGAACAAGCAAGTCAAAATATTGATGGTGGAAAATTATTCATGCTCGGAAATAGTTTTGGACGTATGATTGGTTTAGGAATGGAAGGATCACAATTGAAAATTGTTATGAAAACAAATGGCTTAGAGACATCGAAGTGGTTAACGATTGCTGAAAATTTATTAAAAGGCTTACCAGATGTAAAAAAAGAAGTAATAAATGCCTAAAATAAGATAAAAAAATACAATTCGACGTGCATAGAAGAACTAATGTGTAAAATACTATATCTAACAGTTGGTGATTTTTACATGAACAGGTAAATTCACCACTTTGATCATCAGTAGAAAGTGAGGCAGCATTAGAATGAAAGCAACTGGAATCGTACGTCGAATTGATGATTTAGGCAGGGTCGTAATCCCGAAGGAAATTCGTAGAACTTTACGTATTCGAGAAGGAGACCCACTAGAAATATTTGTTGATCGCGATGGAGAGGTAATTTTAAAGAAGTATTCTCCAATTAGTGAGCTAGGTGATTTTGCAAAAGAATATGCTGATGCTTTATATGACAGCTTAGGACATAATGTGCTTGTGTGTGATCGAGATTCTATCATCGCAGTATCAGGCGTATCGAAAAAAGAATACTTAAATAAAAGTGTTGGCGATTTAATTGAAAAAACGATGGAAGAACGAAAGTCTGTTATTATGACGGATGAAAGTGATATTTCCATTATTGATGGTGTAACAGAAAAGGTTCATTCTTATACAGTTGGACCAATTGTTGCAAACGGAGATCCGATTGGAGCCGTCATTATTTTTTCAAAAGAAGCTATTATAAGCGAGATTGAGCATAAAGCGGTTAATACTGCTGCCAGTTTCTTAGCGAAACAAATGGAACAGTAAGGGTATATTGATTTTAGAAGTAGCAATCTTTCCTAATTATGATCTTTCTTTTTGAGAAATCAATTATTTGGAGATATATGTATATTGAATGAAGGTAGCACTTTGCTACCTTTTTTCGTTGAATATTTTTAACGTGTAGGAACTCATTATTACCCGTGTTGGGAAGGGAGTTTGTTCTTTTCTTTATGATATAATACGAGAGGTGAGAATAGAAAAAGGAGTTTTCTTGTATGGAAGCGAAGAAGTATCAAGCCTTTTGGCGTGGGGCTATTATATTAACGATTGCAAGTTTCGTTACAAAAGTATTAAGCGCTTTTTACCGTATTCCATATCAAAATATAGCGGGGGATATTGGATTTTATATTTACCAACAAATTTACCCGTTTTATGGATTTTGTTTAATTTTAGCTACTTATGGATTTCCTGTTATCATTTCGAAAATGGTTGCAGAACGATTAGAGCGGGGAAAACAAAAAGAAGCAGAAGAAATTATTTGTGTATCTTTTTGGTTCTTATTAGGAATTGGTTTTATAGGCTTCTTTACATTGTTTTTTGGGGCCGAAACAATTGCGGTAGCTATGGGCGATATACACTTAGATAAGTTACTACGTGTTATTTCATTTTCATTCTTATTGATGCCATTTTTGTCTGTAGCAAGAGGGTATTTTCAAGGATTTAATAATATGATGCCAACGGCTGTTTCGCAAGTAATAGAACAAACAATTCGAGTTTCTATTATTGTATTTTTATCGCTATTCCTAATTGCTCACGGATTTGATTTATATACAGTTGGTGCAGGGGCTATGTTAGGCTCAATTGCGGGTGGTCTTATTGGGATTATTGTACTTATATTGTATATGCGTCAAGATTTTCGTTCTATATTCTTCAAAAGTGCAGCGAGAATTAAGGGTAAAAGGAAGATAGTTAAAATCCTTTTTTGGCAGGGGTTAGCGATTTGTGTTAGTAATTTAGTGCTTATTTTTATACAGATGGCTGATTCAGTGTCCTTTTACAGCTTACTTATTGGTGCGGGAGAACAGGCTGAAAATGCAAAGGTATTAAAGGGTGTTTATGATAGAAGTATTCCGCTAATGCAATTAGGTACTGTTGTGACGACTTCTTTCTCGTTGTCACTTATTCCGATTATTACAGCGGCGAAGGAAAGAGGAGATCTTTCCTTTATTCAAGAAAAGGTAAAGTTAGCAGTGAAAATAACATGTGTTATTGGACTTGCAGCAGCTATTGGACTAACTTGTATTATTCAACCTACGAATATTATGTTGTTTGAAAACAGTGATGGATCAGATGTTTTATCTATTTTATCGTTATCTATTTTATTTAGTTCATTGTCAATTACGACAGCTTCTATTTTACAAGGATTGGGGCAAACGTTTAAGCCAGCATTATTTGTTGTATTTGGAGGTTGCTTAAAGTTAGCGTTAAATTATATATTCATGCCTTATTTTGGTGTGAAAGGTGCAGCCTTTGCGACTTTATGTGCGTTAATTATAATCTCTGGACTAAATACTTTGTTGCTTACGAGAGCTGTATCAGGGTCACTTATCAATAAGCGAAATATGTTAGGGATAGTAATTAGTGGTATCTGTATGGGATTTGTATTAATGATATTCACACGTGTGTTACAGATGTCTGGATTAGTAATTGATACGGAACATAGAGGAAGCGCGACACTTGAAGCGTTGTTAGGTGTAGCCATTGGCGGATTGACATATATGTTTTTTATTTTGAAATTACGTGTATTTACAAAAAAAGAATTAGGAACCGTTATGAAACAAGAGAAAAAAGAAGGTTCATTGAAGAAGAGTGGATAGAGGTGACTGGTTGTGAGTGGAATCATTACTATTTTAGGTTTAGGAGCTGGTGAATTAGATCAGCTAACGATGGGTGTATATCGAAAAATAAAAGAAGCAGACCATCTGTTTGTTAGAACGAAAGAACATCCAGTTATAGAAGAATTGGAGAAAGAAGGCGTACAATATACGTCTTTTGATGCTGTATATGAAGCACATGATACGTTTGAAATTGTATATGAAACAATTGCGAATAAATTGCTAGAACAAGCTGAAGGTACAGAAATTATCTATGCTGTTCCCGGGCATCCACTTGTAGCAGAAAGAACAGTTCAGCTACTGTTGGAAAAAGGAGAAGTTTCAAATGTTGAAGTGCGAATTGAGGGTGGACAAAGTTTCCTTGATCCTATGTTTGCAAGTCTAAAGATTGATCCGATTGAAGGATTCCAATTACTTGATGCTACATCATTTGAAAGAGGGCAATTAGAACTGCGTCAACATTTAATCTTTTGCCAAGTATATGATGCATTCGTTGCATCTGATGTGAAATTAACATTAATGGAGATGTTACCAGATGATTATGAAGTGTATATCGTAACAGCTGCAGGAACTTCATTTGAACAAGTAAAGAAGGTACCGTTGTACATGTTAGATCATGAAACGGAATTGAATAATTTAACGAGTGTGTACGTGCCGCCAGTTCAGGAGCGTGCGTCCTTGTATCAACAGTTTGATGTTCTTAGAGAAATTATTGCGGAACTTCGTGGTCCAAATGGTTGTCCGTGGGATAAAAAGCAAACACATCAATCATTAAAGAAATATTTAATTGAGGAAGCTTATGAAGTGTTGGAAGCAATCGATGAAGAGGATGATGATCACTTAGTAGAAGAATTAGGTGATATATTATTACAAGTTATGCTTCATGCTCAAATCGGAGAAGATGAAGGTTGGTTCTCTATAGATGATATCATTCGAACTCTATCTGAGAAAATGGTTCGTCGCCATCCGCATGTGTTTGGAAATACGGATGTAAACAGCGCTGATGAAGTGATTGCAAATTGGGAAGAAATTAAAAAACAAGAAAAAGGATTCGTGAAAGAATCTGTTTTAAATGGCGTTCCCAAAAGTTTGCCGCAGTTACTACGCGCCTATGAAATTCAGAAGAAAGCTGGTAAGGTTGGATTTGATTGGGTTGATGTGCAACCGATGATAGAGAAAGCTTTGGAAGAATGGCAAGAGTTCCAACAAGAGGTTACAAATATGGATGAGAAAAAGATGCTGGGTGAGTTTGGTGATTTACTATTTGCATTTGTTAATATAGCTCGTCATTACAAAATAGATCCAGAAGAGGCGTTACGTTCAACTAATGAGAAATTTACTGGTCGTTTTTTATACATGGAGGCAAAAGTAGCTGAAATGAATAAAGAGATGAAAGATTTATCATTAGAACAGTTAGATGTTTTATGGGAAGAAGCGAAACAGACAGAGCGTTAATAGGGGGATTTGATATGCGTCTAGATAAGTTTTTAAAAGTATCACGTTTAATTAAAAGAAGAACATTAGCGAAAGAAGTAGCTGATCAAGGAAGAATATCTATTAATGGTCAAGTGGCAAAAGCAAGTTCTGATGTGAAAGTAGCTGACGAATTAACAATTCGTTTTGGTCAAAAAATAGTGACTGTGAAAATAAATGAATTAAAAGAAACAACTAAAAAAGAAGATGCAGCAAATATGTATAGCTTAGTTCGTGAAGAAAAAGTAAAAGCGGAAGAAGGCTTGTTCTAAAATCATTTATCCCCTCATACATTACTATTAGCTAGTAAAAACCTATGGGGGGATTTACGTGAATAATGGTTACTCACCTACGTCTTCTAATCAACAAAATGTTTCTGTAGAGCATGACATTATTATGCGTGGCAGGCGTATAATTGATATTACCGGTGTGAAGCAGGTAGAGAGTTTTGATAGCGAAGAGTTTTTACTAGAGACCGTAATGGGTTTTTTAACAATTCGTGGTCAAAATTTACAAATGAAAAATTTAGATGTGGAAAAAGGTATTGTGTCGATTAAAGGGAAAGTTAATGAGATGCTGTATATTGATGAAAATCAAGGGGAAAAAACTAAAGGTTTCTTTAGTAAGTTGTTTAAATGAGCTTAACAATTCAGTTGTATACAATGCTTTCAATGATTGGAATGGGTGCTTGGATTGGAGCGTCTTTAGATACATATCAACGTTTTTTAAAGCGCCAAGAACGTAAACGTTGGCTTGTATTTATACATGATATATTATTTTGGATTGTCCAAGCATTATCCGTCTTTTATGTATTGCTTCTCGTAAATGAAGCTGAGCTACGTATATATGTGTTTTTGGCATTATTATGTGGTTTTGCGGCATATCAAAGCTTACTGAAGGCACTATACATGAAGCTGTTAAATTTTCTCATCTATATTTTTATGCAAACAACATATTTTTTTGTTCGAATTATACAGCTACTCATGATAAAACCTGTTATTATTATAGCGCAGCTATTTATTGCATTTATATTATTCTTATTTCGTATACTGCTTTCAATTGGACATGTGTTATGGAAAATGGTGATTTGGATATTACTTTTCATATGGAAAGTTTTTTTCTGGCCTGTTCGATTTATTGCTTCGCTCATATGGAAACTTCTCCCTAATCGTGTTAAACTTTTTATAGTGAAACATATAGGGTTCCTGCAATATATAGCAAAATTGAAGGGACATATCTTCCAACTATGGGAGCATATAAAAAAGAAGTTAGGGGGACCTCGGAAATGAGGGAACTGAGACAAAGAACAATCGAAAAACAGAGTCCAAATCCTGTTAAAGAGCATATAATACAAACGGATGAGAACAGGAAGCGACTTTATCGCCGTTTAGCGGTTTTTCTTGTCTTTACTTTTACAATTATTGCGAGTATTGGTGTAACGTTTTATCAACAAAACAGTTCCATTAAAGCAAAAGAAGCAAAAGTTAAGGACATGAAAAAAGAACTGGATTCATTAACGAATAAAGAAAAAAGTCTAAAAGACGAAGTTCAAAAGTTAAATGATGAAGAGTACGTATTAAAGATTGCTAGAAGGGATTATTTCTTCTCTGGTAAAGGGGAGATAATTTTTCCTGTTTCTAAGTAGAGTATGTCTTATTGACACTATATTTTAGGATTATATATAATAAAGTAAAATTTGACTTTTTAACCACTAAGGAGGAGCATTTTTTTTATGTCAATCGAGGTAGGCAGCAAGTTACAGGGTAAAGTAACAGGTATTACAAATTTTGGGGCTTTTGTGGAGCTGCCAGAGGGCTTAACGGGTCTTGTTCATATTAGTGAAGTTGCTGATAACTATGTAAAAGATATTAACGATCACTTAAAAGTGGGCGACCAAGTAGAAGTAAAAGTTATTAATGTTGAAAAAGATGGAAAGATTGGTTTATCTATCAAAAAAGCGAAAGAACGTGAAAAAACAGAAGGAGATCGTCCACGCGGTGAATACCAACGCGGTGGTGATCAACAACGTTCTGGACGTCCACAACGTAATAATCGCTCTTTCAACAGAGATAATCGCGGTGGCGGTAACGACCGAGCTCCGAAAGAAACATTTGAGCAAAAGATGGCACGCTTCTTAAAAGATAGCGAAGATCGTTTAACTTCTTTAAAGCGTAACACAGAGTCTAAACGTGGTGGCCGTGGCGCGCGTCGCGGATAATAAGGACGTTTAGTTTTTAACATATAGAGAGGTACCCAGAGTGATGGCTCAGGGTGCTTTTTTATATGTTAAAAATATTTTTAAAAAAGTTTTTGAGATGTGTTGACTTTAATTAGTATCTGATGTAAGATACTAATTGTCCGTTAAATAAGACGACATGGCGGTGTAGCTCAGCTGGCTAGAGCGTACGGTTCATACCCGTGAGGTCGGGGGTTCGATCCCCTCCGCCGCTATATTTAATTTAACGGCCCGTTGGTCAAGTGGTTAAGACACCGCCCTTTCACGGCGGTAACACGGGTTCGAATCCCGTACGGGTCATCTAAAAAGATCATGCAAATTTGCATGATCTTTTTTTGTTAAATAAATTAAGATATACAACACTTCTACAAAATCACCCTATATTTTCTGAATATTTAATTAAAATATCAAAAATAACTTACATACCGTGTATATCTGTAGAGTTATTTCGAATAAAAAGTCGAACGATTATAAAAGTGAAAACTGTTGTTTTGACAAAAAAACCAACAATCATCTTTTATAATGACAGTAATTAAACTATGCAGGTGGTGTTAAAAATATGCCTAAAGCAGGAAGGAATACTATGAATACAAGTGAATTGGCAATGAATGAGAGTCAGCTTGGAGGAATAAAGTGGACGAGTAAGTTGCGAATGAAATTTGAGCAAGTTTTCTTTAGATGGGGATTTATTATTGTTGTTATTGGTTTTCTTTTGGGACGAGCATATATATTAACAAATATTTTACCGTTTGCACTGCCATTTTTTGCTGCTGTTTATGTTATGAAGCGGGATAAGATGCCGCTAGCATTTTTAGCTCTAATGGGAGGAGCTCTTTCGGTATCGATGGATAATTTGTTTTTTACCTTTGCATCTATCTTTACCTTCTTCATTTATAATATCTTCTTTAGTCGATTTACACGTAAAACTGTTGGACTTGTTCCATTTCAAGTATTTATCTCCGCATTAACCGCACACTTAGTTGTTGTATATTTTGCGCAACAAACTGTCACCATGTACGATTTACTCGTTAGTACCATTGAGGCTGGGCTTAGTTTCGTATTAACTATGATATTTTTACAAAGCGTCCCGCTTTTAGTGGAAAGGAAAGGAAAACAACAGGCATTAGAGACGGAAGAAATTGTTTGTTTGATTATATTACTAGCATCTGTTTTAACGGGTACAACAGATTGGTTTGTATATGATGCTTCTATTCAACATATTTTTACAAGGTATTTAGTGCTAGTATTTGCATTTATTGCAGGTGCTGCCACAGGATCCACAGTAGGGGTTGTAACAGGACTAATATTAAGTTTAGCAAATGTGTCTAGCTTGTCTCAGCTTAGCCTTCTTGCTTTCTCTGGATTGCTTGGTGGATTGTTAAAAGAAGGGAAGCGTTTAGGTGTTAGTTTAGGTTTATTAATTGGGACAAGCTTAATTACATTATATGTGGACAAACAGACAAATATTGTAACAACTTTAATTGAGTCAGGTGTAGCGATTGTTATCTTCTTATTAACACCGAAGCTTGTTTTGGATCGTATTGCTAAATTTATGCCAGGTACACAAGAGCATTCGCAAGATCAACAACAATATTTAAGAAGGATGCGTGATGTTACAGCAAATAAAATCAACCAATTTGCAAATGTATTTGCTGCTTTATCTAATAGCTTTTCTGTATATGGGTATGTAGAGGAAGAAGATAAAGAGACAGAAGCAGATTTGTTTTTGAGTACAATTACTGCGAAAACATGTCAAACATGCTTTAAAAAGGATCAATGCTGGGTAGTGAATTTTGATAAAACGTACGATTATATGAAACAAATAATGAATGAAACGGAAGAAGGAACCCTGCAACATAATCGTAAATTAGTTCGTGAGTGGGACAAGCATTGTGTGAGAGGGAAAAAAGTGACGGATTTAGTAGCGGGTGAATTAGATCACTTCTATGAGGGACAAAAATTACGAAAACAAATGAAGGAAAATCGTAGAATAGTAGCGGAGCAACTATTAGGTGTATCAAAGGTTATGGAGGATTTTGCTAAGGAGATACAACGAGAGCGTGAAAATCATCAAGTGCAGGAAGAACAGATTATGCAAGCATTCCGTGATTTTGGTGTCGAAGTAGAGCATGTTGATATTTATTGTTTAGATAGAGGAAGTATTGATATTGAAATGTTAATTCCAGTTGCATCTAATGAACATGGTGAATGTGAAAAGTTAGTTGCACCGATGCTTTCGGATATCCTTAAAGAAAATATTGTCGTTAAACATGAAGAAAAGTCTTCTTATCCAAATGGCCATAGTTTAATATCATTTGGTTCGGCGAAGACGTATTCTCTTGATACAGGATTGGCTACAGCTGCAAAAGGCGGTGGATTTGTTTCGGGTGACTCTTATGCGATGATGGATTTAAGTGTTGGTAAATATGCACTTGCAATTAGTGATGGTATGGGGAATGGGCAAAGGGCTCATATGGAAAGTAAGGAAACGGTGAAATTATTACAAAAAATACTCCAATCGGGCATTGATGAAGAAATAGCAATTAAGTCTATCAATTCAATTCTTTCTTTGAGAACGACAGAAGAGATGTTTACGACGTTAGATTTAGCTATGGTAGATTTGCGGGATGCGAGTGCAAGGTTTTTAAAGATTGGATCGACGCCGAGTTTTGTTAAACGCGCAAATAATATTTTGAAAATTGAAGCAAGTAATTTGCCGATGGGAATCATTGAAGATGTTGAAGTTGATGTGGTGGGTGAACAATTAAAAACGGGCGATATTCTTATTATGATGAGCGATGGGATTTTTGAGGGAGCGCAGCATGTGGAGAATCATGAATTGTGGATGAAACGAAAAATTAAAGAAATGCAAACCGAAGACCCGCAAGAAATTGCTGATATCATTATGGAAGAAGTGATTCGCTCTTGTGATGGTTATATAAATGATGATATGACTATTGTAGTGGCAAAAGTGAAGAAAAATATGCCGAAGTGGGCTACGATTCCGATTGTAGGAATGCAGGCGCAGTAAAATGTAAGTGGAATGTTTATCTATAATTTGATTTTAAAAACCTAGGTGAATACCTAGGTTTTTTTGTGGAAAAAGGTAATGTTATTAATTTTGTGAATATACACGGAGGATGTAAGATAAAAATGTAATTTTTGTATATCTTTTTTTTGCACAATGTTTGTAAAAGTTGTACCATTGTAGACAAGGCAACTAACGTTGCTGTTCTTGTTTAATGAAAGGTGATTACGAAGTTGAAAGATACATTTGTTGAAAAAGTAGATGACTTTGTAAAGCAGCATGATGTATTAAAAAATGATTCAACAATTGTTGTGGGAGTTTCTGGTGGTCCTGACTCGTTAGCGCTTTTATATTATTTATTAGAAAAAAGAGCGGAAAAACAGTTGGAAATTGTAGTAGCTCATGTGGATCATATGTTTAGAGGTGATGAATCTCATGAGGATTTACGGTTTGTGCAGGGCCTTTGTGAAGAACTGGGAATTATTTGTGAAACGATAAGGATTAATGTATCACAATATCAACAGCAATACGGAATGAATGCACAGGTTGCTGCTAGAGAATGCAGATATGCATTTTTGGAAAGAATAATGAAGAAATATGATGCAAGATATGTTGCTCTTGGACATCATGGAGATGATCAAGTCGAGACAATTTTAATGCGTCTTGTAAGAGGGAGTACTCCGAAAGGATATGCAGGAATTGCAGTGAAGCGTCCTTTTCATAATGGGTATTTAATTAGGCCGTTACTTGGGGTAACGAAGGAAGAAATTGTTGATTACTGTAATAAGCTAAATTTAATGCCACGTATAGATCCGAGTAATAAAAAGGAAGTATATACAAGGAATCGATTACGTAAATATGTCCTTCCTCATTTGAAAGAAGAAAATCCACAAGTGCATGAGAAATTCCAAAAATTTAGCGTGCAGATGCAAGAGGATGAGGCTTATTTGCAGGAATTAGCTTTTGAGAAAATGAATAAAGTAATTACAAAAAAAAGTGATAAACAAATTAGCTTATCAATTCCTGCCTTTGAATCCATGTCTATGCCTTTACAAAGAAGAGGGATTCAACTAATATTAAACTATCTTTATGAATATAAGATTCCATCTTCTCTTTCTTCCATACATATTGACAAGGTGATTGAGTTTTTTAAGCGGACACAACCTTCAGGTTCACTTGATTTTCCAGGTGATTTGAAAATTGTTCGTACATACGAGGAGTGTAGCTTTAGATTTAAACAAGAAATTGTTTCTCCTTTTTTACAAGATTTATCAGTACCCGGGACCATTACGCTATTGAACGGGGATGAATTTGTAACAGAGGTGAGCGAAGATATACCAAGTAACATGAATGAAACAGTATTTGTTGCTAAGTATAATGATATATCATATCCACTTCGTATTCGTTCTAGGGAAAATGGAGATCGCATGTCAATACAAGGTATGAATGGCACGAAAAAGATAAAAGCTATTTTTATCGAAGCAAAAGTACCGAAAGAAAAAAGAGAAGAATGGCCGGTCGTTTGTGATGCAAGTGGGACCATTATTTGGGTACCCTTGTTGAAGCGATCTGCATTTGCAATTTCGAAAGAGATGGCAAAGAAGGATAAATATATGATTATTCACTACAAAAGCAAGGAGTCTTCCGGGAGGATAATGAAATGATGAATCAAGATATCGAAAAAGTATTAATTTCTGAAGAGCAAATACAAGAAAAGGTGCGCGAACTAGGTGCAATTGTTGCAGAGGATTATAAAAACACAGTACCTCTTGCAATTGGTGTATTAAAAGGCGCAATGCCATTCATGGCAGATTTATTAAAGAGAACAGATACATATCTTGAAATGGATTTTATGGCTGTATCTAGTTACGGTCACTCTACAGTTTCAACAGGCGAAGTGAAAATTTTAAAAGATCTTGATACTTCTGTAGAAGGTCGCGATATTTTAATCGTCGAAGATATTATTGATAGTGGTCTTACACTAAGCTACTTAGTAGACTTATTCAAATATCGTAAAGCGAAGTCTGTAAAAATTGTTACATTATTAGATAAGCCAACAGGCCGTAAGGTTGATCTGAAAGCGGATTATGTTGGATTTACTGTTCCACATGAATTTGTAGTAGGATATGGATTAGATTATAAAGAGCAGTACCGTAATCTTCCTTATGTAGGCGTATTAAAACCAAGCGTTTACTCAAATTAATTAAATATAGGCTTCACAATTGTATAGGAAAGTTTTTCTATGTTACGATTTACTATAGTGTTTATGCCGTGAGAGGAGGTTAGGAATGAATCGTATCTTCCGTAATACCATCTTTTATTTACTGATATTCTTAGTAGTAATTGGAATCGTGAGCTATTTTAATGGTTCGACACAAAAAACGACATCAGTTAGCTACGACAAATTCATTACTAAACTAGAAAGCGGTGAAGTGCGTAATGTGCAACTTCAACCGAAAAATGGTGTATTTGAGGTAAAAGGACAATTTAATAACTCTAGCCAAGGAGAACAATTTGTTACTTATGCACCAAATACTGAGGAATTACAAAAGAAAATTAATGATAAAGCGAAAGGTGCCGAAGTTAAGTATCAACCAGCAGAAGAAACAAGTGCCTGGGTAACATTCTTTACTTCAATCATTCCATTTGTCATCATCTTCATTTTATTCTTCTTCTTATTAAACCAAGCTCAAGGCGGCGGTAGCCGTGTTATGAACTTCGGGAAAAGTAAGGCGAAGTTATATAATGATGAAAAGAAAAAAGTTCGTTTCAGAGATGTTGCTGGTGCGGATGAAGAGAAACAAGAACTTGTTGAGGTAGTTGAATTCTTGAAAGACCCTCGTAAGTTCTCTGAAGTTGGTGCTCGTATTCCAAAGGGTGTCCTATTAGTTGGACCTCCAGGTACAGGTAAAACTTTATTAGCACGTGCTGTTGCAGGTGAGGCTGGCGTTCCATTCTTCTCTATCAGTGGTTCTGACTTCGTAGAGATGTTTGTGGGTGTCGGTGCATCACGTGTACGTGATTTATTTGAAAATGCAAAGAAAAATGCTCCTTGTATCATTTTCATTGATGAAATTGATGCAGTAGGGCGTCAACGTGGCGCAGGTCTTGGTGGTGGCCATGATGAGCGTGAGCAAACGTTGAACCAATTACTTGTTGAAATGGATGGATTCGGTGCAAACGAAGGTATTATTATCATCGCTGCGACAAACCGTCCTGATATTCTTGATCCAGCATTATTACGTCCAGGTCGTTTTGACCGTCAAATTACAGTAGATCGTCCAGATGTCAATGGCCGTGAAGCTGTACTGAAGGTGCATGCTCGTAATAAACCGCTTGATGAGAATATCAACTTAAGAGCAATTGCAACTCGTACGCCAGGATTCTCTGGTGCTGATCTTGAAAACTTATTAAACGAAGCTGCTTTAGTAGCTGCGCGTCAAGATAAGAAGAAAATTGATATGAGTGACATTGATGAAGCAACGGATCGCGTTATTGCAGGTCCGGCTAAGAAAAGTCGTGTTATCTCTGAAAAAGAACGTAATATCGTTGCTTTCCATGAAGCGGGTCATACTGTAATTGGTGTTGTTCTTGATGAAGCTGATGTCGTTCATAAAGTAACAATTGTCCCTCGTGGTCAAGCTGGTGGATATGCAGTAATGCTTCCGAAAGAAGATCGTTACTTCATGACAAAGCCAGAGTTACTTGATAAAATCACTGGTTTACTTGGTGGTCGAGTAGCTGAGGAGATTGTATTTGGTGAAGTGAGTACAGGTGCTCACAACGACTTCCAACGTGCGACGGGCATTGCAAGACGTATGGTTACAGAATTCGGTATGAGTGATAAGCTTGGACCAATGCAATTTGGTAGTTCGCAAGGTGGTCAAGTGTTCTTAGGAAGAGACTTCCATTCAGAGCAAAACTACAGTGATGCAATTGCACACGATATCGATGTAGAAATGCAAACGATTATGAAAGAATGTTATGCTCGTGCAAAAGACATTCTTACTGAAAATCGTGATAAGCTAGATCTTATTGCAAAAACGTTACTTGAAGTAGAAACGTTAGATGCTGAGCAAATCAATCATTTATGTGATTACGGCAGATTGCCAGAACGTCCAACATCTTCAGATGATGTGAAAGTAAACATCAACATGAAGAAAGACGATGAAGATAAAGAAGATAAGTAAGAAACGAAGGAGTGACTATCGTCACTCCTTTTTTGTTTGTTAAAACCTTTGTTAATTACTATTGAGAACTTAGTGGATAAAGTAATTTAAGTAAAACTAGTATTAAAAATTGAAATAGAGAGCAATCTTTTTGTAAAATGATGAGGATAGGAAAGCTGATTATATAAGTATGTGTGATATGATGTTTTTATAAGTTTTATACATACTGCACAAATATAGATTAAATAAGATAAGTGGTGAGAATATGATTTTTGTATTGGATGTAGGGAACACAAATGCTGTACTAGGTGTGTTTGAAGAGGGGGAACTTCGTCAGCATTGGCGCATGGAAACAGATCGTCATAAGACAGAAGATGAATATGGAATGCTTGTAAAGCAATTGCTTGAGCATGAAGGTCTTTCGTTTGAAGATGTGAAAGGTATTATTGTGTCTTCAGTCGTACCACCAATTATGTTTGCTTTAGAGCGCATGTGTGAAAAATATTTTAAAATTAAACCGCTTGTAGTAGGGCCTGGGATAAAAACAGGGCTAAATATTAAATATGAAAATCCGCGTGAAGTAGGCGCAGACCGAATTGTAAATGCAGTAGCAGGAATCCACTTATATGGAAGTCCGCTTATTATTGTTGATTTTGGTACGGCTACTACATATTGTTATATTAACGAAGAAAAGCATTATATGGGTGGAGTTATTACGCCAGGAATTATGATTTCAGCAGAGGCTTTATATAGCAGAGCAGCAAAACTTCCTCGTATCGAAATTACAAAACCAAGCAGTGTAGTTGGGAAAAATACAGTAAGTGCGATGCAATCAGGTATTCTTTATGGTTATGTTGGACAAGTGGAAGGTATTGTTAAGCGTATGAAAGAAGAAGCTAGACAAGAACCTAAAGTTATTGCAACAGGTGGATTAGCAAAATTAATTTCCGAAGAATCGAATGTAATTGATATTGTAGATCCATTTTTAACGTTAAAAGGTTTATACATGTTATATGAACGTAATGCAAATTTACAGCATGAGAAAGGTGAATAAATACGTATGAAAGATTATTTAGTAAAAGCGTTAGCGTTTGATGGAGAAGTGCGTGCGTATAGTGTACGTACAACAAATACAGTAAGTGAGGCGCAAAGACGTCATGATACATGGAGAACAGCTTCAGCGGCACTAGGGCGTTCTTTAACTGCGGGTACAATGATGGGCGCAATGTTAAAAGGTGAGCAAAAGTTAACGATTAAGGTAGAAGGTAACGGTCCGATTGGTCCTATCTTAGTAGATGCTCATGCAAATGGAGATGTACGTGGTTATGTAACGAATCCGCATGTTGATTTTGAAGGAACAGAACAAGGGAAGTTACGTGTATATCAAGCGGTAGGTACAGAGGGGTTTGTAACTGTAATTAAAGATATTGGAATGCGTGAGCCGTTTATTGGTCAATCTCCAATCGTTTCAGGAGAATTAGGAGAAGACTTTACGTATTATTTTGCAGTTTCTGAACAAACGCCTTCTTCTGTAGGTGTTGGTGTTCTTGTAAATGGAGATGATAGCATATTAGCGGCAGGTGGATTCATCCTTCAAATTATGCCGGGTGCGCAAGATGAAACGATTTCATTTATTGAAGACCGTTTACAAAAGATTCCACCTGTATCAACGTTGATTGAACAAGGACTTTCTCCGGAAGAGCTACTATATGCAGTTCTTGGAGAAGATAAAGTAAAAGTATTAGAAACAATGGATGTTCAATTTAATTGCACATGCTCACGCGAGCGTATTGAGAGTGTATTAATTAGTTTAGGTAAAACAGAGTTAGAGCAAGTTCGTGAAGAAGAGGAAGAGACAGAAGTTCACTGTCATTTCTGTAATGAACGATACAAGTTCTCTAAAGAAGATATTACAAATTTAATCGAGAATTTGTAATAAGGGAATTAAGAGGAGCAATCCTCCAAATGAATTGACAAACAGGGAATTTTCTGACAAAATCTAAATATAGATAAAACCAATAAAAATACTCGGTGTTAGGAGTGACAGGAATGCGAGTGGCACAATCAGTTTCAGAATTAATCGGGAAAACGCCGATCGTTAAGTTGAACCGCATCGTAGAATCAGACAGCGCAGATATATACTTAAAATTAGAATTTATGAATCCGGGGAGTAGCGTTAAAGATCGTATCGCATTAGCTATGATTGAAGATGCTGAAAAAAATGGATTATTAAAAGAGGGCGATACAATCATTGAGCCGACAAGTGGTAACACAGGAATTGGTTTAGCGATGGTAGCGGCTGCTAAAGGATATAATGCAATCTTAGTAATGCCAGAAACAATGAGTATTGAGCGTCGTAATTTATTACGTGCTTACGGTGCGGAATTAGTATTGACTCCAGGGCCTGAAGGAATGGGTGGAGCAATTCGTAAAGCGACTGAATTAGCAAAAGAGCATGGCTACTTTATACCACAACAGTTCAAAAACCAATCGAATCCAGAAATTCACCGTTTAACAACAGGTCCAGAAATTATTGAACAAATGGGTGACCAATTAGATGCGTTTATTGCAGGTATTGGTACAGGTGGAACGATTACTGGTGCTGGTGAAGTACTGAAGGAAGCGTATAAAGATATTAAAATTTATGCAGTAGAACCTGCAGATTCACCAGTATTATCTGGTGGGAAACCAGGTCCACATAAAATCCAAGGAATTGGGGCGGGATTTGTTCCGGAGACGTTGGATGTAGAAGTATATGATGAAATTATTCAAGTGAAAACAGAGCAAGCATTTGAATATGCGAGAAGAGTGGCTAAAGAGGAAGGTATTTTAGTTGGTATCTCTTCAGGCGCAGTTATTTATGCAGCAACAGAAGTTGCGAAAAAGTTAGGTAAAGGGAAAAAGGTACTTGTTATTATCCCGAGTAACGGTGAACGTTATTTAAGTACACCACTTTATCAATTTGAATCATAATTAAACGCGATTGAAAAAGCATCCTTGAAAAAGGGTGCTTTTTCTTTTGGGATTGGAAATAGGAAAAGAGTGAATGACTAGAAAACTTCATGTAAAATAAGAGGTAGTATAATTAAATTATTTTCACTAGCCTTCGAGTATAATCAATCTCTATATAAATAACTTATGTAGTTTGAGCTGGTTAATCTAAGAGGGTGGGATAAAAGAAGACGGGGTGTTGATATGCAACGAAGAAAATCTTTAGCGCTTTCTATTCCATATCAGTTAGATTTCTTTAAGCAATATAAATTTCTTTCTCAGGGTAAATCGCAACATATTTTGTTAGAAAGCGGCCGTGGCGGTCGTTATAACATTGTAGGGCTGAACCCAGTAGCGGTAATCCGAGGGAAGGATGAAACGTTACATATAAGTGAAAGTGGTAAGGAAACAATAAAACGAGGGAATCCGTTAGATTTAATGCAAGAATATATGGAACAATGGAAGACGGACTATAACCCAGAGTATCCGCCTTTTCAAGGTGGTGCAATTGGCTATTTCAGTTATGACTGTATCCGTTATATTGAAAAGCTGCCTTCTCTTGCGGAAGATGATATTAATATACCTGACATCTTCTTTTTATTATTTGATGACGTATTTGTCTATGATCAAAAAGAACAAGTGTTATGGGTTATTACGCATTATGTAGATAAATATGAAGAGGCAAAAGAACGGCTAAATGAGTGGAAGAGTCTTTGGATGACAGAAGCGCCTGAAGTGACTGTGCCCTTTGAAAGTCCTGAAAAGAAAAGTGAAGCAGTTGCTTTTACTGAAGCCAGCTTTATGAAGGCAGTTGAATGTATTCAAGAATATATTGGGGCGGGTGATGTGTTCCAAGTAAACTTGTCGACGAGACAAGAAAGAACGTTACAGACACACCCACTAGAAATTTATACAAGTCTTCGTGAAATTAATCCATCTCCATATATGAGTTACCTGGAGCTTGGGGATTTTCAAATTGTTAGTGGATCGCCAGAGTTGTTAATTAAGAAACAAGGAACTGAAGTAAGTACAAGACCAATTGCTGGAACGAGATCTAGAGGCGCGGATGAGCAAGAGGATGAAGAATTAGCAAGAGAATTAATTGAGAACGAAAAAGAAAGAGCAGAGCATGTAATGCTTGTGGATTTAGAAAGAAATGATTTAGGACGTGTTTGTAAATATGGCACTGTAGAAGTAGATGAATTTATGGTAATTGAGAAATACTCACATGTTATGCATATTGTTTCTAATGTGCGTGGTGAGGTGGAAGAAGATAAAGATGCTTTTGATTTAGTGAAGGCTGTATTCCCTGGGGGAACAATTACTGGTGCCCCGAAAATACGTACGATGGAAATTATTGAGGAATTAGAACCTGTTCGAAGAGGGATTTATACAGGTTCAATCGGTTGGATTGGTTATTCTGGAGATACAGAATTGAATATTGTAATTAGAACGCTTCTTGCTAAAGATGGAAAAGCTCATGTACAAGCAGGGGCGGGAATTGTAATTGATTCAAATCCAGAAAATGAATATAAAGAGTCGTTAAAAAAGGCGATTGCTTTGTGGCGTGCAAAAGAACGTAGCGAAGAAACGGTTAGGTGAGAGAAATGATATTAATGATTGATAATTATGATTCTTTTACATTTAATTTAGTGCAGTTTCTTGGAGAACTTGGACAAGAGCTCGTTGTTAAACGTAACGATGAAGTGACCATTTCAGATATTGAGAATATGAAACCAGATTTTCTAATGATTTCTCCAGGTCCATGTAGTCCTAATGAAGCGGGGATTAGTATGGAAGTTATTAAATACTTTGCTGGAAAGATTCCGATTTTTGGAGTTTGTCTAGGGCATCAATCCATTGCACAAGTGTTTGGTGGAGAGGTTGTCCGTGCAGAACGATTAATGCATGGGAAAACGTCGCTTATGCATCATGATGGAAAGACGATTTTTTCGGATATTCCTAATCCGTTTACTGCGACGCGCTATCATTCCCTTATTGTTAAGAAAGAGACGTTACCCGATTGCTTAGAGGTAACATCTTGGACAGAGGAAGGAGAAATTATGGCACTTCGTCATAAGACATTGCCGATAGAGGGTGTGCAATTCCATCCGGAATCTATTATGACTTCTCATGGGAAAGAGTTGTTACAGAATTTCATTTGTAAATACAGTCCAAGTGCAACGTTATGTTAATTTACGTAAATGGTCAGTATGTAGAAGCAAGTGAAGCGAAAATTTCTCCTTATGATCATGGTTATTTATATGGTCTTGGAGTTTTTGAAACGTTTCGTATTTATAATGGTCATCCTTTCTTATTGGATGATCATTATGACCGTTTAATAGAAGCGCTGGATACATTGCAAATTAAATGGACAATGAAAAAAAATGACGTGATGCTTATTTTGAAAGATTTACTCGCTAAGAATGAATTGAAGCATGCATATGTACGTTTTAATGTATCAGCGGGTATAGATGAAATAGGATTACAAACGGAAATGTATGAAGAGCCTTCGGTTATTGTTTTTATAAAACCTTTAACAGCTCCAGGAGATGTAGTGGAAAAAGAAGGTGTTATTCTAAAACAAGTGCGAAATACACCGGAAGGAACATTTCGTCTGAAGTCTCATCATTATTTAAATAATATTTTAGGGAAGCGTGAAATTGGAAATGTTGTGAGTAAGGAAGGTATTTTTCTTACTGAAGCAGGTTATGTTGCAGAGGGTATTGTTTCCAATCTATTTTTTGTGAAAGGTGATGTTTTATATACACCTTCGTTAGAGACAGGGATTTTAAATGGTATCACTCGTGCGTTTATTATAAAGAGTGCTGAAGAATTAAATATAGAAGTAAAGGAAGGTTTCTTTACAAAAGATGAGCTACTTTCAGCGGATGAAGTCTTCGTAACAAACTCCATTCAAGAAATTGTTCCGCTTTATCGTATAGAAGCGCAGGATTTCCCGGGTAAAGTAGGAGTGGTTACAAAAAGTTTAATGTACCTTTATGGAATGCAAAGAGAGAAATTATGGAGCAGAAATGAATTACGAAGAGGAGATGTGTAGTTTGAAGTGGGATTATGATTTACGCTGCGGCGAATATACATTGAATTTAAATGAAAAGACATTAATTATGGGGATTTTAAATGTAACACCAGATTCGTTTTCTGATGGTGGGAGTTACAACGAGGTAGATGCTGCGGTACGTCACGCAAAAGAAATGCAAGGTGAAGGTGCTCATATTATTGATATTGGTGGCGAATCTACTCGCCCGGGTTTTGCTAAAGTATCAGTAGAAGAAGAAATAAAGCGAGTTGTCCCGATGATTCAAGCAGTTTCAAAAGAAGTAAAATTGCCTATATCTATCGATACATATAAAGCTGAAGTTGCAAAGCAAGCAATTGAGGCTGGTGCTCATATTATTAATGATATTTGGGGAGCGAAGGCGGAGCCGAAAATTGCTGAAGTCGCAGCTCATTACGATGTACCCATCATTTTAATGCATAACCGCGATAACATGAATTATCGTAATTTAATGGCGGATATGATTGCTGATTTGTATGACAGTATTAAAATTGCTAAAAATGCTGGTGTGCGAGATGAGAATATTATTTTAGATCCAGGTATCGGTTTTGCTAAAACACCTGAGCAGAACTTAGAGGCGATGCGTAATTTAGAACAGTTAAATGTGCTAGGTTATCCGGTTCTCTTAGGTACTTCGAGAAAGTCCTTTATTGGGCACGTATTAGATTTGCCAGTAGAGGAACGCCTTGAGGGAACGGGAGCTACTGTTTGTCTTGGTATTGAAAAGGGCTGTGAGTTTGTTCGTGTCCATGATGTGAAAGAAATGGCGCGTATGGCTAAAATGATGGATGCGATGATTGGTAAGGGGGTAAGGTAATTGGATAAAATTTATATCCATGATATGGAGTTTTATGGTTATCATGGCGTGTTCCCAGAGGAGAATAAATTAGGTCAGAGATTTAAAGTTGACTTAACGGTGGAGTTGGATTTAAAGCGTGCAGGGGAAAGTGATGACTTAGAGCATTCGGTCAATTATGGAGAGCTTTTCGAATTATGTAGAAAAGTTGTTGAGGATAGAAAGTATAAGCTTGTGGAGAGTATCGCTGAAAATATTGCTGCAGATATATTAAAACAATATGAAAGTATTTCGCGCTGTACAATTAAGGTAATTAAGCCGGATCCACCGATACCGGGTCATTATCGTGCTGTAGCAGTAGAAATTACGAGAGAACGTCCATGAACAATATAGCTTACATTGCATTAGGGTCAAATATTGGAGAGCGTTATACGTATCTAACCGAAGCGATTCAGTTTTTAAATAAAAATCCTTATATTCAGGTTGATGATATTTCATCTGTATATGAAACTGAGCCAGTTGGCTATACTGACCAAAGTTGCTTTTTAAATTTAGTTATAAAAATTTCTACCAATTTATCACCACAAGAATTATTGAAAGTAACACAAAAAGTAGAAAATGACCTAGGAAGAAAAAGGGAAATTAGGTGGGGGCCGAGGACTATCGACCTTGACATTTTACTTTATAATCAAGAGAATATTGAAGCAGAGAATCTTATTGTTCCGCATCCGCGGATGTTTGAAAGAGCTTTTGTTATCGTTCCGTTGTTAGAAATTAATCAAGACATAAAACAAAACATTTCATGTTCACAAGTAGAAGAAATGAAAAGGCGAGAGGGAGTAACGGTATGGAAGCAGAAAAATGGGGAAGACGCATTCGTGCTTTTCGAAAGCTAAAAGGTTACACACAAGAAGGTTTTGCTAAAGCACTAGGGGTATCTGTATCTGTTTTAGGTGAGGTTGAGAGAGGGAATAGATCGCCTTCTCAAGATTTTGTAGTAGAAGTTGCTAAGGCATTAAATGTTTCGATAGAGGAATTAATGCCAAAGTGATTGTACAGGAAGGAGTAGATTGATTGTTAAAGATTGCAAATATCGAGATGAAAAATCCGGTTGTACTAGCACCGATGGCGGGAGTGTGTAACTCTGCATTCCGTTTAACAGTAAAAGAATTTGGTGCCGGATTAGTTTGTGCTGAAATGGTAAGTGATAAGGCAATATTACTTAATAATAAAAGAACATTAGATATGTTATATATCGACGAGAGAGAAAAGCCATTAAGTTTACAAATTTTTGGTGGAGAGAAAGAAACTCTTGTAGATGCTGCGAAATATGTAGATAAATATACGACAGCAGACATAATTGATATTAATATGGGTTGTCCAGTGCCGAAAATCGTTAAATGTGATGCTGGAGCAAGGTGGCTTTTAGACCCGAATAAAATATATGAAATGGTAGCAGCGGTTGTAGATGCTGTTGAAAAGCCGGTTACAGTTAAAATGCGTATCGGTTGGGATGAAGAACATATTTTCGCAATAGAAAATGCTAGGGCTGTTGAGCGTGCTGGTGGCCAAGCTGTGGCGGTTCACGGACGTACACGAGTGCAAATGTATGAAGGAAAAGCGGATTGGGATATTATTAAACAAGTAAAACAATCTGTAAATATCCCGGTTATCGGAAATGGTGATGTCGCAACGCCGCAAGATGCAAAGCGTATGCTTGATGAAATTGGTGTAGATGGTGTTATGATTGGGCGTGCTGCTCTTGGAGATCCG
The DNA here is from genome assembly GCF_050172015.1 of Bacillus sp. GMa5/1. Classification (NCBI taxonomy): domain Bacteria; kingdom Bacillati; phylum Bacillota; class Bacilli; order Caryophanales; family Bacillaceae; genus Bacillus; species Bacillus sp. GMa5/1. The sequence goes on from NZ_JBNLYC010000025.1 coordinate 45,635, forward strand.
TGGATGATTTATCGTACGGTAAAGTATTTGGAGACAGGTGAATTAATGCCGGAACCAACAGTGCGCGAGAAAATTGATGTATGTATGTTGCATCTAGATCGTCTTATCGACTTAAAGAATGAAAGTGTCGCTGTAAGAGAGATGAGAAAACATGCAGCTTGGTATTTAAAAGGTGTTCGTGGTAATGCGAGTGTACGTAATGGTATTAATGCTTGTAACACACGGGAAGACCTTGCGAATGTGTTAGGTACATTTGTAGAAGAAGTGGAAGCGAAACAACAAACAATTTACGTTGGTTAATAATGGACATAGGAGATTGACATTCTTCTATACACTTCCTATAATTACGTGAAAGAAAGAAGAGCTGCCAGTTAGTTGCTGGCAGTTTTTCTAGTTGAGTAGAAAATGCTATACTGTATATATTGTAAAATTAAATAGAGCTGGAGTGATATCAATATCATGGATAACATGAACCACGAAGAATTAAACGACCAATTGATTGTTCGTCGTGAAAAGCTACATAATTTACGTGAACAAGGAATTGACCCGTTCGGTAAAAGATTTGAACGCACAAATTCAACAACTGACTTAGTGAGTCTATATGGAGAGTTCTCTAAAGAGGAATTAGAGGAGAAGGAAATCGCTGTTTCTATCGCTGGTCGTATTATGACAAAACGCGGAAAAGGGAAAGCTGGATTTGCACATGTTCAAGATTTACATGGACAAGTTCAAATTTATGTTCGTAAAGATGCTGTTGGAGATGACGAGTACGAATTATTTAAAACAGCAGATTTAGGTGATTTAGTAGGTATTGAAGGTAAAGTGTTCAAAACAAACGTTGGAGAACTTTCAGTAAAAGCAACAGGCTTTACGCTATTAACGAAATCTCTTCGTCCATTACCAGATAAATACCATGGATTAAAAGATGTTGAACAACGCTACCGTCAACGTTACTTAGACTTAATTACAAGTATGGAAAGTCGTGAAACGTTCGTTACTCGTAGTAAAATCATTCGTGAGATGAGAAGATACCTAGATGACAACGGTTATCTTGAAGTGGAAACACCTATGATGCATGCAATTGCAGGTGGAGCTTCTGCGCGTCCTTTCACTACACACCATAATGCGTTAGATATGGAATTATATATGCGTATCGCAATTGAGCTACATTTAAAGCGTCTTATTGTGGGTGGTTTAGAAAAAGTATATGAGATCGGCCGTGTATTCCGTAATGAGGGTGTATCAACTCGTCATAACCCTGAGTTTACGATGATTGAATTATATGAAGCATACGCTGATTATAAAGATATTATGAAGTTAACAGAAGATATGGTTGCTCATATCGCGAAAAAAGTACTGGGTACAACAACAATCCAGTATGGTGATTATGAAATTAATCTAGAACCAGAATGGACACGTCTTCATATGGTAGATGCGATTAAGCAATACTCTGGAGCTGATTTCTGGAATCCGATGAGTATAGAAGAAGCGCGTGAACTTGCAAAAGAACATAATGTAGAAATTAAAGATACAATGGAAGTTGGTCATATTATAAATGAATTCTTCGAACAAAAAGTAGAAGATAAATTAATCCAACCAACATTTATTTACGGTCATCCGGTAGAAATCTCGCCGCTTGCGAAAAAGAATGATGAAGATCCAAGATTTACAGATCGTTTCGAATTATTTATCGTTGCGCGTGAACATGCAAATGCATTCACTGAGTTAAATGATCCAATCGATCAAAAAGAACGTTTTGAAGCGCAATTAAAAGAGCGCGAACAAGGTAATGACGAAGCTCACATGATGGATGACGATTATATTGAAGCTCTTGAGTACGGTATGCCTCCTACGGGTGGATTAGGAATCGGTATTGATCGTCTAGTTATGTTATTAACAAATGCACCATCTATTCGTGATGTATTATTATTCCCTGCTATGCGCCATAAACAAGACTAAGCTTTGGAGATTTCTCCAAAGCTTTTTTTATTTGAGCATGAGTTGCGTGGGTATAGTAAATCTTGATAGTGCGAGAAATTATATTTATATAGAAGAAATGTGCTGTTTTTATACTTTTTTACTAAGTTAAAAATTTTATTAGAAAAACTATTGCATTTTAATAATCAAACTGGTATATTTATATTCGTTGCCACGAAAGGTAACAAACAAAACAAACGAAAAACAACTTATTAAAAAAAGTTGTTGACGAAAATATAACGAAATGTTATATTGATAAAGTCGCTTCTGAGCGACAAAGT
>NZ_JBNLYC010000026.1:0-45858 GCF_050172015.1 Bacillus sp. GMa5/1
AATCAAAAAGGGAAACGCTCTCCTAAATTAAATTCAGCTATATTCATTGTACTCTGTTGCCTTGCTACCGTACTCTGTATTACATTTGCAGCAAAAACAAATAATGGTTTTCAATTTGATATGCGCCATATTGTATTAATTGTCGGTACATTAACGGGAGGGCCTATTGCTGGTGGTTCTATCTTAGTTGTATTAAACATATATCGCTTATTATTAGGTGGGGTAGGTGTTTTCCCATCTCTTATCGGTTCTGTTCTTCTATTTATTGTTCTACTATTAACATATAAATTTTTTAATCAAACTTCTAATCGTATAAAAATAACACTTGCTATTATCTACAGTCTCACATACGGATTTAGTTGGATACCCTTCTTCCTTTCAAAGGTTACAAATAAGACTGATTATATACTGCATATTATTGTGTATGAGTTATGTTCAATGCTTGGTACGATTCTAATTTTATATTTACTGCACATATTACAAACTCAAGTTCGTCTCCAAAACGAACTTATAAATGCTGAAAAGTTTCATTTAATTGGTGAAATGGCAGCGTCTATCTCTCATGAAATTCGCAATCCATTAACTTCAACGAAAGGTTTTTTACAACTGTTACAATCAGATACCTGTACTGAGCAGGAACGAAAATTGTATATCGACATTGCCATTAACGGCATCGAACAAGCAAATCATGTTCTTACAGATTATTTAACCTTTGCTAAACCAAGCATTGAAAAAGAACAAACATTACAGTTAGAAGAAGAATTACTACATGCATTGTCGTTAATTACACCGCTTACTAATTTAACAAATGTACGTACTCATTATATAAAGCAAAGCACTTCTTTTTTTATCGCTGGTGAAAAGCAAAAACTAAATCAATGTTTATTAAATATTTTAAAAAATTGCATTGAGGCTATGCCAAAAGGCGGTGATCTTTATTTCACATTAGTTCCTGATCATAAGCATATTCAGTTATATATAAAAGATACAGGAATCGGTATGGATTCAGAACAAGTAAAACGTCTTGGCTCTCCTTTTTATTCAACGAAAGAAAAAGGTACTGGACTTGGAATGATGGTCGTATTCAGTGTTGTTCAAGCTATGAATGGAAAAATTGATATTATAAGTGAAAAAGGAATCGGTACAACCTTTTTATTAACTTTTCCACTCATACAAAAAACGTGATGAAATACTCATCACGTTTTTTCTGTTCCTTCAACTAATTCAGCAAAAGCTTTCACTTTTCCGTGCGGTTGTTGATTTTCTTTACGTGCTTTCCAGGCGCGCTCTTCTTCTCGCTTCTTCTTAGACATGTTTTTTCAACTCCTTCTTTTCTTTCTCCATGTAGTATTCCAAAATAAGAAAGAAAACTATGCACGTATCAAAAAAGAAGTGGTTTCCCACTTCTTCCACTTTAGCGTTGCAAAATTGCATGTTTCGCCTCTTTTAACTGCGTAAGATGTCTTTGTTCATGCAAATCAAGAAATTGAACCCATTGATACAAATTCAGATCATTAAAAACAGGATGCTTTAATCCATTTTCAAATAAATCTTTTTCATCTATAACACTATGAAGCGCGTGTAATAGTTCTTGGCGTGAATGTTCTAGCAATTGAATTCCTTGCTGTTTTTTCATTAAAGTTTCTGTTGGTTGCATTTGCTGAGGAGCTTCTCGTTTATGTGTGCGATCAAGCGTAAGTTGGAGGTCTTTAAATGGAGTCATGTTTCTTTCCTTTTTTTGTAAAGCATATACAAGGGCAGACGTGACAGATTGTTCAACTAAATGCAAGTGGTGTAAAATTTGAATAATGCTCCATTTATCACGGCGTGGCTTTACATTCACTTCTGTGTCATTTAACATTTCAATTTCTGATAATAGCGTGCTTCGAGTAGACTGTAATGAGTTTACTAAACTTTCTAAACTTACATCCATATTAGATTGAAGCATACTTGTTCCCCCCTTTTGTTTGTGAAAAGAGGTGCTCCTTATTAGAAACACCTCTTTAGTATTCTGAATTTTCTTTTATTATCTCATCATTTTCCCATTATGTCGATGTTAAACATGTGAAAAAAAGCGCATGTTTTTTACAATTTTGTGTCGTCAATCGCATGTAACCATGCTTCAATTTCTGTAATAACACTTTTCACACAGCCTTCAGCAAATGGTGATGTTAAATTTGCAACTTCTACTAATTCTAAGAACGATTTACTTCCACCTTGTTGGCACAGATTCACATAATCTTCCCAAGCCTCTTGTCTATTATCTCTTGCACGTTTCCAAAATTGTAGCGCACAAATTTGAGCAAGCGTGTAATCAATATAATAGAACGGTGAGCTATAAATATGCCCTTGACGTTGCCAAAAACCACCGCGCTCTAAATAATCATTATCCTCATAATCACGATGTGGTAAATATTTCTTCTCTATGTTACGCCATGCTGTCTTACGCTCTTCAGGTGATGCTTCAGGATTTTCATATACATAATGTTGATATTCATCAACAGATACACCATAAGGTAAAAACAGAAGTGCTGAACTTAAGTGAGAGAAGTAATATTTATCTGCATCTTCTTCAAAGAATAGCTTCATCCATGGCCATGTAAAGAATTCCATACTCATAGAGTGGATTTCACATGCCTCATATGTTGGCCAATTATATTCTGGAATTTCAAATTTACGACTTTCATATACTTGGAAAGCATGACCTGCTTCATGTGTTAATACATCAATGTCACCAGATGTTCCATTGAAGTTTGAGAAAATAAATGGCGCTTTATAATTCTCAATATATGTACAATATCCGCCACCAGCTTTTCCTTTTTTCGCAACTAAATCTAATAAATCATTATCTAGCATGAAATTGAAAAATTCATCTGTTTCAATCGATAACTCTTTATACATTGTCTTTCCATGATCAACAATCCAATCCGCATCTCCTTTTGGAGTTGGGTTACCTGTAGCAAACTCAAAGTTTTCGTCGTAATAAGCTAACTTCTCTACACCGATACGTGCTTGTTGTCGCTTTCTTAATTCCGTTGTAACGGGAACGATATAATCTAGCACTTGCTGACGGTAATTAGCCACCATCTCCGCATTATAATCTGTACGGTACATTCTTGCATATCCAAGTTCAACAAAGTTTTTGAAACCTAAAGATTTTGCGATTTTCGTTCTCACTTTAACAAGCTCATCATAAATACGATCTAGTTCTTCCTCATTTCCAGCTAAAAATCCGTAGTATGCTTCACTTGCTGCTTTACGTTCGCTTCTTTCTTTTCCTTGCATAAACGGAATCAGTTGCGATAACGTTCTTTCTTCTCCAGCAAAGTCAATTTTTGCAGATGCTAATAACTGTGTATATTGCGATGATAATTTATTTTCTAATTGTAAATCTTTCACGACTTCATCTGAATATGTTTTTAAATCACATTCTGCTAGAGCAAATAATTGTTTTCCATAATACGCCTCTAATTCTTCACGAAATGGAGAATTAATGAGTGCCTTATAATATTTTGTACCATATCCTTGTACAACTGGAGAGAATTCATCAAAGAAATCCTGCTCCTCCTTATAAAAAGTATCCGTCGTATCAACAGAATGGCGAATGTAACAAAGGTTTCCCATTGTACCAAAATCGTTGCGAATCTCATTAATTGAATGAATGACTTGTTTTTGTTCTTCTACAGTTTTTGCGTTATCAAACTTCTCTAAAGCAACAGTAAATTTCTCTTTTAACTCTTCAATATTTGGGCGTTTATATTCATAGTCTTTAAATGACATGAACGAGCCTCCTCTCCATTACATACCTTTATTATAATTCAATACGTATTCTCGAATCCCCTCTTAATTTTCAACAAATTTCGGCAGTGACTGCCATGAGTTCATTACAAATAAAAAAGCCTTGGATTTATTTATCCAAAGCTCCTTTGGAACATATTATTTTTCATACTTCCCAATTTTTTTTAATAAATCAAGTAATTCATCTTTTTCATCTTTCGTTAACATTTCAAAAGACTGATGTATAACTTTCTCATGCCCCGGAAAAATAGAAGCAATAAAGTTCTCGCCAGACTCAGTTAATTGCGCGTAAATAACACGTCTGTCATTCGGACATGGGATTCTCTTTACTAATCCCTTTTTCTCCAACTTATCTACAACATATGTAATGCTGCCACTAGCTATTAAAATGCGCTCACCAATTTGCTGGAGTGGTTGACCGCCTTTATGATATAGCAGTTCTAATACAGCAAATTCAGTTGGATTTAACCCGTTACTTTGTATAGATTTATTTGTAGTATCCATAACAGAACGATGTACACGAGATAATGCAATAAATACTTTTAAAGATTGAGAAATATCTTCTCGTTCATTATTTGATGTCATACAACTTTCAACCCTTCACTTAAATTCTCAGCAATAAAAAGAAAATACCACTTCATACTTCATGTGAATTCCGAATGAGCATTCACTCATCCATTTCCTCTCCCCTAATATATTAAAAATCATTCTTGAATAAAAACATGACAATTTTAACATAGTTTATATATAATGATAATAAAAAAAGAAGGAGTACCACATTTGAAAGTCAAATTCCAAAGCATAATTATATATATATTGCTTGTTATCCTACCGACAATAGGGATTGGTGCTACATTTTATTCGTATCATACATATAAAATGAAACAGGAAAACAAATTATCTGCTCATACAGTTCTCTTTTTATATAGAGATTATTTGGATCATCATCTTGGTGAAGCAATTTCTGCTTTAAACATGCTTGCAAAAGTTGTAGGCACCGAGACTGGTAATATAAATGGCATTAAACAAATTGTACATGATACAGATGGAAACGATGCACGCTTTTCTGGTCTATATTACGCTACACCAGAAGGAGTCATTACAATCGCATCTGAAGATGAATCAAAGCCTATAGATGTTTCAGACCGTAAATATATTCAAGACGCGCTCCAAACTAAAAAAACCACTGTATCATCAGTCATTACTGATCGCGTTCTTGGACATAAAGCTATTATGATTGCTGCCCCCATATTTAATAAACAGAAGGAGCTCTCAGGATTATTATTAGCTAGTTTACGCTTTGATTACATTTCCTCTTCTTTAAATGCCATTAAACCACAATACCATTTTGAGGTAACTGATAAACATGATGTAGTTTTTCTAACCGATGATAATAACGACACAAGTGATACGCATTCTAATATGCTTACTACCCCACTCCAAAGATTAAATTGGAAGGTCTCTGTTTCTCCATTACCCATTCATCAAAAAACCTTATACCAGTGGGTTGCAATAGAGTGTATAGCTACTTTATTTTTAATGTCTATTTTATTTTTGCTTGCTCAATATATGTTGTTAAAACGTCAAACAAAACTTGAAAGACAACAAAATGAACTACAGAAAATTGAATTAGTTGGAACTTTTGCAGCGAGTACAGCACACGAAATCCGTAATCCTCTTACTGGAATTAAAGGACTCGTCGCTCTATTAAAAGAGAAATATAAAGATGAACAAGATCAGTTCTACTTTTCCGTAATTGAACAAGAAATAGAGCGAATCAATGAAATTGTAAGTGAATTTCTTATTCTAGGAAAGCCAACCGCCATCATCGAACAAACATATGATGTAAGAACAATTCTAAATGAGGTAGCATTAATTATTCAATCTGAGGCGAATTTACATAACATTGTATTCCATTTACATTTGCCAGACCATCCTGTTCATATCCGTTGTTCGAAAGACCATATGAAACAAGTGGTTTTAAACATTACCAAAAATGCAATTGAGGCCATGACTTCTAATGATACACTAACCATTGTAGTAAAAAACAATGAAACACACGCACAACTGCATATTACAGATACTGGAAAAGGGATTCCGCAACATATTCAAAAACACCTCTTTCATCCGTTCTTTACTAATAAAGATACTGGAACAGGTCTTGGACTTGTCATATGTAAACGAATTGTAGAGATGTATAATGGGCATATTTTTATCGACAGTACAGAAAATGAAGGAACGACAGTTCATATCGAAATTCCGTTACACATAGTATAATTATCCTTATCCTATAAGGGTAATTATACTTATTTCATAAAACCAGCCACAAGCATTCGCCAAAAATTATTTGATTTTCCTTCATACCCGATTTGGAAAATAGGTATTTTTATAATTGAAAACCATTTCGGTGTTTGTTTTTCTTTATAACATTGATATTGTAAAATAAGCTTGTCCAATTCTTGACTAACTTGAATTGTCTCCCTACTATTTAGCCCACTTGTTAATCCTAGTTGAATCATTTCTTCACGTTTCATATGAATATCACGTGAAAGCTTTTCTAATGTGTACTTCCTTTTTACAGTAAACATCCATATCCCCCTTATTATACTTCCATGCTCTTAACTTCACTTCTCCATTGACTTTTTTTAACTACTTAATCATATGCAAATTTGAAGAATCAGAAAATTTAACATTTTCTCCCTGTAATTTACAAATCTTTACCCTCACTTTGAGAATTATTACAAATTATTCTATCTTTGTAAATACATTCGCAATAATAGACATTTTTTTCATCTTCTTTTTTTATAAATTCTACGTAAACCGGGGATTCTTAATTTTCCACCTACTTTTCTTCGACATTTTTTGTTTAATTTATATAAAAAAGCAAAACATAATGATGATTGATAAAGTGAAACTTTAATCAGTGTTTTTTTGTTCAGCCCCCACTGATAATTAGCATTCACCAATCGGGTAGGCAGTGAATCTCCCACCTATCCAGCCCAATGTTGAGGTGGGAGTCTTACTACCCACAAATAGCAGGATAACAATAGAAAGGAAATATTTATATGCGAAAATATACGATTGCATTATTCATCATTGTTTTGTTTTTACCGTCTTTCTTATTTCCTATTCAAGCAAATGCTCATACGAATAAAGTTGCTATTGTCATTGATGATTTCGGTAATAATATGAAGGGGACTAATCAAATGTTATCACTTCCCATTCCACTCACTGTTGCTGTTATGCCTTTTCTTCCTTCCACAAAAGAAGACGCAATAGCTGCCCATAAGAAAGGCCATGAAGTTATTATACATATGCCAATGGAACCTATAAAAGGTAAAAAAGAATGGCTTGGGCCGAAAGCAATTACAACTGATTTAAGCGATGAAGAAATAAACAACCGACTTGAACAAGCCATTCAAGAAGTACCGCATGCAATTGGAATGAACAATCATATGGGGTCAAAAGTAACAGCGGATGAAAGAATTGTTCGCCTTATACTTGCTGCTTGTAAAAAACACGGTTTATTTTACTTAGATAGTAAAACGAATCCTAATAGTGTCGTCCCAAAAATCGGAAAAGAATTAGGAGTTCCTATTATTGAAAACCAACTATTTTTTGATGATGTGTATACAGCAGGACATATTTCAAAACAAGCCCAATTACTCATCAAAAAAATTCAAGAAAAACCTATTATGGTAGCTATCGGGCATGTGGGCCCCCCAGGTGAAATTACATCACGCGTTATTGAAACTTCTATCCCTAAAATTCGTGAGCATGCAGACTTTATTTTCTTATCTGATCTAGCATTATCCCCGCCTCCTGTTTCAAAATAAAGTTCATTACTCACATATAATCAGCCCTCACCAATTGGGCTTTTACAGGTAACACCCGCCCACCTAACTTCTTTGCTTTCACCAAATTTTGAGGCGTGGATTTTACTACCCACAAATAGTGGGACAAAAAAGTACCTATCTATATATAACAGATAGGTACTTTTCTTTTTAACTTAAATATAATCTACGTGACTCACTCTGAATCCTTTTTTCTCTATTTTTCCGATTAATTGCTTTAATTTTGTTTCATCTAACTCATCTGATATATTTACAATAACGCGGCGGATATATTGATCACCGTTATCTAGCGTAAATAGGCCACCGATATTATATGCTTTTAACAATGTCCCAAGCTCTTTAATCGTTCCCTTACAATCTTGTGTTGCAATTGTTAATATATAACCACCTGTTCGCATACCAAATGAATCTTCAATAACATCAAATATATTCGAATGCGTTAACATACCGACAAATTCATTATAATCATTTAGCACGGCTAAAAACGGAAGCCGACGAATTACATAAAAGGCTCTGAAGAAGGAATCCTTTTCAAAAATAAATGCATTGGAATCGTCGAGCATATCCCCTGCACTTACATGCTCTAATCCGCTATTGCATTTTTTTTCTAATAAATCTACTTTATAAATAATCCCCGTGAATTTCTTCTCATCTTCTGCTAATACCGGGATGGCTCGAAATCCCGTTTCGTTCATCATTTGCAGTGCCTCTTCACCAGAATCATTTATTTTGCAAAATGTTACTTGCTGCTTTGGCAGAAAATGATATTTAACTCGCAAAATATGTTCCTCCTTACATGTCAACATGTAATCTATATATAATAAGGAGACCTATATTTTATGAGTGAAATTATTTTTAAAACGCTTTCATTTATTTATTAACTTGTAGCTATATCACATCCATTTTTATATAACAGAGCTCCTTGCCCCCTTAATCATTAATAACTTTACATGATAGTTCATTAAATATTCTATACCCTCTAGCCATTTTTTCGCCTCTTCTGGCGTTTTTCCCCACACAATCATGCCGTAATTATGAACAAGAACTACTCCTCCACCTTCAATGAAATTCGGAACATTCCTTTCTAATAAATCAGCGAATTTTTTTTCATCTTCTACAATTGGAATTGTCATTTCTGTTATACCTTCTTTTCCGAAAACACGCTCCACACTGCGTTTATCGAACGTTACTTCTCCTTCTTCCCCATATAACTCTGATATTAAATGACTATCTACAGTCTGCACTTGTAAAATACATCCTGCACTACTTTTTTTATAAATATCCGCATGCATAAATGACTCTGCAGCTGGTTTTTCTTCATTTTCAAATACTGACTCGCACATGCAATTTACGACAATAAAATCTTCTTCCGAAAATAGCCCTTTATCTCTTCCTTCAACATTTACTAAGAATGTTAACGGCTCTTTTGACGTACATAGCGATAAGCTAATTTTGGTACCATAAAACCAATCACGAAGTGCCAATTCAGATTTCACATCTTTTAATTCATTCCATTTCTTCAGAAAAAATAACATTTCGTCACCCCCGGCATAATATTCATATAAGGTTCGAATCCTTTCTATGTAAAAGGAATATTTTTTGATTATTCTAAAAATTAATTGAATTATCACATGAGAACGCTTTTTTGTCAATATAGTTTCGTGGTTCTTCTTTAAAATAGGCTATTCATATGTCTATACTCCTATCTATTTCCTATTTCATTTTGTACATAAAAATACGCTACTCTTTAATTAAAGAATAGCGTATTTTCCTCATTTTTTATTCCGCATTAACGGGCAGCCCGATTAGTGAGGGCTAATAATCAGTGGGGAATGAACAAAACCCCCACTGATTAAAGTTTCACTTCATTTCTTTATTGCATTATATAAAAACTGTGCATATTGTTCACGTGTTACGAAATTATCTCCTAAAAAATTCCCTTCCCCATCGCCTTTTGATATTTTATTATCCACTAAAGCTTTCACATATCCTTTCGCCCAATGGTCATTTGGTATATCTTTAAAATTCTCTGCACTATTTTCATTTTCTTTTAACTGAAATACTCTTTGTAATACTACTGACATTTCATATCGAGTTAATACTCCATCTGGACGGAACATACCATTTCCATAGCCTGTCATAATTCCAGCTTGAACCACTGCATCAATAGCCGTTTCATACATATTTCCTTTCGTATCTGTAAATGCCGTTTTTGGTACTAGATTATTTTCTAATTTTAAATACCTTTGTATTAGAAGAGCTACTTGTCCACGAGTAATGTTATCACCAAATCCAAATTCACCATTTCCATAGCCTATAAATAATTTTTCTTTCGCTAAGTAATTAATTGCTTCTTCTGACCAATGTCCCTTTGGTACATCTTTAAATTCTACCACTTCTGTTTTCTCATCTTCTTTAGACGTATTACCGTCTTTACTTTCTACTACATTTTGAATAACAGACCCTGTAAAGAAAATTCCTGTATCCGCGAATGGATCTTTCACACCAAATTCATATATTTTCTCACCTGGTGTACTCCATTTCACTACACCATTACTATACGTACCGTTATCGCTCTTCAGACGGATTTTCGTAGAAACCTCACCATCTTTTTCATATATAGGTACTTTTACTTCTTTATTTACTTCTGTTTCCTCTAAAAATACTTTTTGATTTTGGACATTAATATAAGCCGTCTTACTTAGTTCTATAACTGGTCGGACATCACGGATTTCATTTGCAACAAAACTTAGAAATACTAATTTTTTCAAATTACTAACTGGTGATAAGTCTGAAATATAATTCGCTTCTAAATCAAGCTTTTGTAAGTTTACTAAACTTGATAATGGCGTAATATCCTTTAACTCATTGTTAGGTAAGTGTAATTGTTTTAACTGTGTCATCTTACTTAGAGGAGTAACATCTTTTATTTCATTTTTCCCGATCCACAATTCTTCTAATTGCTTCATTTGCTCAATGCCGGATAAATCTTTAACTTTATTACGTGTTAATACTAAGTCTGTTAAAGGTAATGAATATAACGCTTTAATATCTTCAATTTGATTACCTGCTAAAGTTAAGTATGTTACATTTTTCAAAGCGCTTAATGGAGCAACGTTCGTAATTTTATTATTTGCTAAATTCAAGTAATCTAGTTGTTCCATTTTCGCTAATGCTGTTACATCTTCTATTTGGTTGCCTGATAGAAATAAACTTTTTACATTTTTCATTTCAGTTAGTGGTGCAACGTTTGTAATTTTATTATTACTTAAATCAAGAGATTCTAAATTATCCATCTTAACAAGTGGCGTTACATCTGAAAATTCATTACCACGCAAAGCTAAATGACTTAATTGCTTTAAGTTCGCAAAGAACGACGGATCTTTTATCTTCGCATTCGCAACTGTTAAAGATTTTAAATTTGGCATATATTTTAATGCACTATAATCAAGTATCTCATTCGTATTTAAAAACAAATCCTTTACTTGTAATAACTCTTCTTTCGTAATTGGTGTATTTAAATCTTTTCTATTAAATACTTTTTTATTCACAAGTTCTCTTAATTTGTTATCTGTTATCATATTTTGATTATCAACTGGATTATCCGTTTCCGTATTGCCTGAATTAGAGTTATCATCTGGTTTCTCTGTTTCTTTGTTACCTACAGTTGGATCTTTAATTTCAAATTGAACTTGATATTTGTGATCATATCCAATAGCTGGAATAAGTATATGCATTTGCATATTGTGCTTCTTCTCAAACTCACCAATTTCAAATTGAACTACTTTCGTTCCATTCTTCCTCTTATCTTCTGACAAAACCTTCACATCATGAAATACACCAGGCTGGTTTCTATCTTCTATTCTAAGATATTGAAAATAATCACTATCTTGCATTGTTACAGTGACAATTTTTTTGCCAGCTGCAATCGTTACTTTAGGATCTTTTATATATTGAGAAACCATAGATGGCTCATCTTTTTGGTCCTTATATATTTTAATCTCAGTATCATACGTGCGATCACTCGCTGCTGCTACCGATTGATTTGCTTCAACTTTTAATGCCGCTAATGCTGGAGTAGAGTACGTAGCAAATGGAATTGCTAATGTTGTCGCTACTACTAGCGCCTTCATGTAATTTTTTTTCAAAATAATATCCCCTATCATATATAATCTTTACAATTGATAAGTATTATCAATTATCCACAAATAAATGATAATGAATATCATTATCATTGTCAATGAGAATATTACATTAAATTTATATTTTTAAAGATAAAAAATAAAAAAGCCCTTTATTCAAAGGGCTTTTTTACCTATCGTATGAAGAATTTCACTTTTTTCCTTCTCATTGATGACACCGATTTTTTGCAAAATATTCGCGTACAATACAAGTTTATTATATATTCGTTCTGACATGTTCTCCCTTCTTTCCTTCGACCAACTTTTTTTGTATTGGTAAATTATATGAAAGAGGTGAGAAAATGTGTCCACTTTTTGCATAACTGCAAATCTTTTATTTTACGATTTACAGATAATAAAACTCCCTCCTAAAAATTAGGCGGGAGTTTATGTGCTTTCACTGTATTTAACAAACTGTCCACTGTATATTATGCTTCTTAAGTTCTTCTTCAAAGCTATATGGCATTTTTTTATCACAAATTACGTGTTGAATACGCGAAATTGCTGCTATACGATAATTCCCTTTCACGCCTACCTTCGTATGATCACATAAAATATATGTTTTCTCAGCTAATTTCATCATCGCCTCTGACAATTTCGCTTTCTCTAATTCAAAGCTGGAAACTCCAAAACTAGGTAATAACCCATCAATCGAAACGAACGCTTTATGAAAATGAAATTGCTGTATGACTTGCTGAGAAATAGACCCTGATACACGCGAATGCTTTGGAGATACTTTTCCACCTATAAACAAAACTTCACCGTGAAACATCTTTTTATTAATAGAAGAAATTAATTGTGTTGCGACTGGAAATGAACTTGTTACAATCGTTAAGTTTTTACGATGAACAAGGTATGGAACCATTTGAAGCGGTGTACTTCCATCATCAATTGCAATGACATCACCGTCTTCTACAAATGTCGCTGCTTTATAACCAATTCTTTTCTTCTCTTCTATATGTAGCATTTCTCTTTCTAACATTGGTGCCTCTACTCCAGCGCCTGGAAGTTGAACAGCTCCACCATACACTTTTTTCAGCTTCTTTTCACGATCTAATTCTTCTAAATATCGACGAATCGTTTCTGTTGATACAGCAAATTCTCTCGCTAATTCTGAAACCTTTACTTTCCCTTTAAATTCTACCTTTTCAAGAATGGTTCGCTTTCTTTCTTCTCCTACTACAGACATAGCTTCACCTCATTTATATCTCCCTTATAAACGTCCTTACTTATACAAAGCTATAATTTTCTTTATAAGTAGAAACTTCTTCATGAATATGAATACCGCGCTTTGCTAGCTCATCAAAAATCAATTGTGGATTTTCAAAGGCTTCTTCAGGCGTAACAACACCCACCCTATTTACATTTCCATTTGCAATTAACTCTGCAGCAATCCCAAATGGAATACCGACGTTTCTCGTATACGCTCTTAATTTTTCCCATCCTACAACAGAACCATCAGATAACGGATGTGTATGATATAACACATGTCTTTGCTTCTCATTATTTTTCATACCTATTACTTCTACATGAAGTGCATAACCATAAAGCTCTGTTTCTTGCCCTTCTTTCGATTGCAATAAATACTGTGAAATACAATCCATAATGCCTATTTCTTTCCCGTTTATTTCAATCTGATCATTACGCAATATGCCGTAATCATATAAAGCACGTACAAGTTGCATATTTTGCTGTGGCCAAGTTCCTCTCGTCTCTATCAGTTTGACACCTTTATTTTCTAATGCCTTTGCTAGCGTAATCGTTTCAGAATGCGGAATGATATACTGCGTTGCCTTACCATAAGGCTCTGGCAATTCTATTTCTCTCGGACGCGCAAACGGAGGTACTTGCTTAAATTCACCATCTTCATACACTGTACGCGATGGTAAATATGGATCATATTCATATGTCGTTGTCTCTGTAATTGATGCAGAAAAAGCAATCGGACGATACGAACCGTGACTTACACGGACAGACTCTACAGTATCCAATTGATTTGCTGCATGCATTGCCATCATTTGCGTTACACCCGGCGTCATGCCAAATCCAGGTAAACATATCTTTTCATTTTCAACAAATATAGCATGCGATTCATTTTCTTCACCAAATCCATTTAAGTTCACACCGTGACATCCTGCTTCTGCAATACAGCGGGTCGACAATCTGTTTAACTTTATCGTCGTACCGTCCATTACAATGTCATAACCAATCATTTTTGCAACCGTATCCTCGTGATCCGTTACATCTACTTTTACAAAATCAACACGAGGGTCGTTGAGCCATTCTACTACTTTACGGCCCTCTACCTCGTTAAAATCAGCTACTGTAATTGTCTCAAAAGATGAAAATTGAACTAAATCCAAAATAGCTTCGCGACAAATTTTACCTGCTCCACCTAAGCAAAACACTTTCACCCAATAACAGCTCCTTTAGCAATACTATCAACTAAGCGATTAATATCTTGTTCATGTACATCACCGATATTTCCAATGCGGAACGTATCTACTTTCGAAATTTTCCCAGGGTAAATAACAAATCCATAACGCTTTAATTCGTTATATAACTGTTGAAACTCGAATCCCTCTTTTGGATAAATGAAAGATGTAATAATAGGAGATTGGTATTCCTCATCTACTAGTGGCTTAAATCCGATTTCTCCCATTCTATTTACTAGTAGTTTTTGATTGTTGTAATATCGATTGTAACGCGCTCTTACTCCTCCCTCTTTTTCTAGTTCAAGTAGTGCTTGATAAAAAGCATGTACAACATGTGTAGGTGAAGTAAAACGCCATTTCCCATTTTGTTTTTCCATCGTTTCCCATTGATCATATAAATCAAGAGATAAAGAGCGTCCTTGCCCTTTACACTTCAATAATTCATCACGTTTTGCGATTACAAATCCGAATCCAGGAACCCCTTGAATACACTTATTCGCACTACTAATTAAAAAATCAATTTGTAAATCAGCAATGTCTATTTCAATCCCGCCGAAACTACTCATCGCATCAACAATTGTAACCTTTCCATACTGTTTTCCTAATTTACATACATCTACAATTGGATTTATAATGCCTGTCGTCGTTTCGCAATGAACAACTGCAATATGCGTAATCTCTTTATCTTCTTGCAATAACTTCTCTACTTCTACAATATTAGTAGGTTCCCACTCTTCTGTTTGACTGACCACTACATCAATCTGTAACATCTCTGCCATTTGCACAATGCGCTTACCGTACGCACCATTTGTACAAACGAGAATTTTCCCATTTGCCGGAATAACAGAACCAATTACTGCTTCAACTGAAAACGTACCGCTTCCTTGCATTAACACTGTTGTATATTTCTCTTCTTCCTTCGTCGCTAACGATACAAGTTTAGCTCTTACTTCTTGCACCATCGTATTATATTCATCATCCCACGTACACCAATCGTATAGCATAACTTCTTTTACTGATTTTGTTGTCGTTAATGGTCCTGGTGTTAATAATAAGTAGTGATTTTCAGTCATGATCCTATTCCCCTTTTATGAAATAATAAGTTCTTGTTTCTCGATATGTTCCATTACGCTTTCGAGTTCCTGCATCGTTTCTATCGTAAAGTGCGCCCCATTTTCAACGAAACGATTGCGAACTACTTCTATTTTTTCACGAAGTTCTACCGAATCCATCTTCTCCACTTCTTCTTCCGTTAAACCGAGCTCGCTACTGCCAAGAATTACACCAACTGTCCACATTCCAGCATTTCTACCTTCTTTCATATCTGATACTGTGTCCCCAACTTTTATCATATGGTTCATCGGATACACACCAAGTTCCATTGCATTTTTATAGCACATCCATGGATATGGACGGCCTGCTGGAACATCATCTGGCGTAACAAGAAAATCAGGTTTATATCCTTGTAACGCTGCTTCCTTTGCTACAATATCCATCATTTCTCTCGTATAACCAGTCGTTGAACCAATTTTAATTCCTCTTTCACGTAAAGAAGCAATCACTTCTTTTACTCCATTAATCGGCGAAGCATAGCGCGGTAAAATAGCGAAGAGAATCTCTTCAAATTCTTCATACATCTCCTGAATGTCTGCTTCTGTTGGTAATTGTCGGAAAACACGATTCCACTCACTCGCAATACGAGGCACCTCAGTAAGTGCCCTTACATGATCTATTTTTAATAACCCCATTGGCTTACGAGCTTCTTCTGCTGTAATTGCTACACCCCGTTTATGAAAAATCTCCATGAATACTTCTAGTGGTGCAAAACATCCGTAATCAACTGTTGTCCCTGCCCAATCAAAAATAACTGCTTCAATTTTCATTCTGTCCATCACCTTTCTTACTTATCTTTTTTGCCATTGTGAAGTTCGGTTACGAAGTGCTTTCGTTCCCCATTCATATACAACTCTTACTACAATATTTGTAACAACAATAAGCACACTCATTGCAGCTGCTGGCGCCACATTTCCTGCATCATCCATATTTACGATTGATACGGCAGCTAGTTTAAAATCAGCTGCATATAGGAATACAACTGCCGATACAGTTACCATTGAATTTACGAAGTAGTACATTACCATTTCTAAAATTGCTGGTAAACACATTGGTACCGTTACTCTAAAGAATGTTTTATAAAACGGAATACCCATCGACTGCGAAACAAGCTCAAACTCTCGATCTAATTTCTTTAAAGCAGTCGTTGCCGTGACAAATGTTACAGAATAAAAATGAATGATATTTACTAGTACTAACACAGCGATTGTTCCGTATAAAGAATGAAACGGGTTCGTTACTGATAGTCCCAAAATTTGAATCGTTGGTTGACTAAAGAAAAAGACATATCCTAATCCAAGTACTAAACCTGGTATGGCTAAAGGAACGATAGAGAAAAAGTAACCTGTTTTTCGGAAGAATTGTAGCTGGTCTATTTTCTCAATTGCATATGCAAATACAAATGTTAAAATCGCCCCAATAACTGCTGTAACTGCTGAAACAATTACGCTATTTTTAAATGCTTCAAGTCCATCTCCTGTTAAACTCGAAAAATTAAAATGCTCAAATGTAAAACTCATATTATATGGCCATACTTTCACACTTGCAGCAATACCAACTGCCACAAATAACAGAATGATCATAAATGTAATCACACTACAGTATATGAATGAGATGACATCTCTTTTCTTATTAGCTATTATTCTGTATGGTACTGCTTTTGAAGATAAGAAATTCGCCTGCTTTCTTTGCGTAATACGATCAACTGCAAATGCGAATATAGCTGGGATTAATAAAATCATTCCAACTGTTGCACCCATCGACATATTTTGCTGTCCAATTACTTGTTTGTATACGTCAGTAGCAAGCACATTATATTGTCCACCAACAATTTTTGGTGCCCCAAAATCAGTGAAACTAAGTGTAAACACAACAAACATTGCACTAATTAATCCGTACTTTACACTAGGTAAAGTAACCGTGAAAAATTGTTTTGTTTTACTCGCCCCTAGCATATTAGAAGCTTCATATAAACGATAATCGGATCCTTGAAAGGCAATTAGTAATATGAGAAAGGCTTGCGGAAATGTATACATAACTTCAGCTATTACAATTCCTACTGGTCCATATAAAGGGATTTGTATACCTTCAAATAACCCAAACATTCCTTTCGTTACTAGCCCTTGATTACCAAATAAATATGTAAGTGCTATACCATGCATCATCGTTGGTGCAAACAATGGTAATAACGCTACATACTGAAATACACGCTTTCCAAAAACATTCGTACGGGCAATTGCATATGCGTAAACGAATGCAATTGAAACTGAAATAATTGTTGTTGCGCCCGAAATCCATACCGTATTTTGTAAAGACTGAACTAAAGTCGGTGTTGTGAAATATTTACTGAAATTCGCTAAACCAATGAAAACTCCATCTTTATTATAAAAAGCTTGTGTAAATAGTTGTAATAGTGGTAATACAAGTATGATAAGGAAGGAAAGAATCATACCGATAATTACAAGCCTTTGGATCCATTCCTCTTTCCCTATACTTCTCTTAATCTTTTTTTTCGCACTTTCTACCTTGTAGTTTTCTAACATCTCCATCTATACAATGACCTTCTTTCCATATGACAACATATGATTTTCTGAGAAAGAGATTTGAATCGGCTTTCCTTTTCTAATATCAGCTACTTCTACTTCTGATGCTAATATATCCACTACAATTTTCTCATTATAAAGGTGTGTGTTTTCTTCTACGACTCGCACTTCCGTCCGATATACAGATCCACGAAACTCCATACTTTCCACAACTGTTTTAATACCGTCCTTTTGTACAATTGTTACATGTTCAGGACGAATTGCATGCTCTTCGTTATTTTTCGAAAAGAAATTAATAGAACCAATAAAATCTGCCACAAACGGATTGGCTGGTCTTTGATAAATCTCCTCTGATGTTCCAATCTGCATAATTTCCGCATGATTCATTACAACAATTTTATCAGCCATCGTTAATGCCTCTTCTTGATCATGCGTGACCATAATAGTTGTTACTCCTACTTTCTCTTGCAAATCACGCATTTCTCTACGTAACTTTTCACGTACTTTCGCATCTAAAGCAGATAACGGCTCATCAAGTAACAAAATATCTGGAGACAGAGCGAGCGCACGTGCAAGTGCCACTCGCTGCTGTTGTCCACCAGACATTTGAGCAGGATATTTATCTTTTACATTCAGTAAATCTACAAGTTTTAACGCCTCTAGCGCTTTCTCTTTTACTTCTGCTTTTCCATATTTTTTTGTCTTTAAGCCGTATTCAATATTTTCAAGTGCTGTTAAATTCGGAAATAATGCATACGATTGAAACACCATTCCGAAGTTTCTCTTTCCAGGAGGTAATGCTGTAATATCTTTTCCATTCACAGCTATACTACCTGTTGTTGCCTCTTCTAGACCTGCTAAAATTCGAAGCAATGTCGTTTTCCCACAACCACTTGGGCCTAATAAACATACAAACTCATTTTTGTTCACAGTAAAAGAAATATCTTTTAACGCTGTAAATGCATCAAACTGTTTTTGAATGTGTTGAATTGATAAATATTCGCTCATTTTTTCTCTCTCCCACTCACTTACTTTTTCGGTTCTGCTTTTTGTCCAAACTCTTTTTCCCATTTTTCTAAAATTTTGTCACGATTTTCTGCTGCCCACTTAAAGTCATTCTTTTTGTATAACTTTTGTGTTACATCTTTAGGGAATCCATCTGGAAGTTTATAATCATTTTTAATTGTCGCAAATCCATTTTTCTCGAAGTATAACTTCATTACATCATCAGTAATCGCCCAATCTAAAAATGCTTGCGCTAATTTTTCATTTTTTGCATTATCTTTTTTAATAAGTGCGTTCGCTTCTACTTCCCAACCTAATCCTTCTTTCGGCAATACAACTTCAACTGGTGCACCTTTTTGTTTCTCTTTCAAAGCACTATAAACCATTGATACGCCAACTGGATATTCACCCGCTCCTGCTAATTTCGCTGGTTTTGATCCTGAATGCGTATAACTTGCCATATTATCATGAAGTTTCTTCATGTAATCCCAGCCTTTATCTTCACCCATGATTTGTAGCCATGCAGAAACTGTTAAAAATCCTGTTCCAGATGATGCTGGATGTGGCATAACAAGTGTTCCTTTATACTCTGGTTTCGTTAAATCTTCATATGATTCTGGCATCGGTAAATTTTTCTTCTTTAACTCTTCTTTATTTACAGCAATCCCCGTCATAAATGCAGTATTTCCTACCCATTTTTCAGGTTGCTTATCATCTTTAAATTGTGGAAGAACACGATCTGCTCCTTTTGGAGAGTATCCTTTTAACATATCTTTTTTATCTAAAGCTAATAGACTTGATGCCGCAGTTCCCCATACAACATCTGCTTGTGTATTTTTCCCTTCAGCTAGCAATTTCGCAGTAATAACTCCTGTTGAATCACGTACAATGTTCAATTTCACATCAGGATATTTCTTTTTAAAGGAATCAAGATAAATTGGTACAAGCTCTTCTTCAATTGCTGTGTAAACAGTTAATGATCCAGATAATTTGTCATCTTTCACTTTCGCTCCAGCACTTTCTTCCTTCTTTGCACCACACCCCATTAATAACGAAAATACCATTCCAGTCGCTACAGCTTTAAAGATTGTTTTTTTCACTGTTTCTCTCTCCTTTTACAAATCTTATGTACAACTCAAATATAAACAACTAGTGTAAAAGCAGTATTAAACCAACATTAATCTTTTGTTTGTTGTTTGTTTTTGTGTAATACGTTGCTACTTCTATGTTTTTTCGCATTTTTCTGCTCATAGAAAACACTAAATTTACAAATAATTAAAAAAACCTTTATAATCCCACAAAAAAATGAGGCGTTTGTAAAAAACGCCTCATTTTTGTTTCCCTTTTTTTGAATTACGATTCGCATACTTTGCGCTATTTTCTCCTTCATACTCTAATGCAAATTCTGCATCTGGTAAGCTTTCTTTCGGAGTTTTATTATTATTGATTGCCGCATTTTGTTTCACTTTTCTTTTTACCAATACATTCACCTGCTCTCAAGAAATCACTTTCTACTCTAGTTTGAAACAACTTAAAATAATTATTACTGGCAAGTGTTAACAAGTACATAAGAGGCGTTAGATGGAAATACTACATATGAAGAAATCATTATAAAAAGGAGCGATAATTTTGAAGAAAAAAGAAAAGATTCAATCACCCATTTTAGACGAAACGCTCCCGCATCAAATGAATTTTCCATCTTTTAAAGGAACAGGAAAAACGATGCAACAACCTTTTGTGAATCAATATAATGTTGTAATTGGAGACAGTAAATATAATTCCGAGAACAGTCCGCTTAACAATTGGAGTGATGAAGTAGATCCTGCCATTATGGCTGGCGATGAGTGGATCCATCCTACAAATGATATTGGGTGGATTTCAGAAGAAAATCAAGAGTTGCTAAAAAACGAAGCGGATAATAAAGATGAAGCTTTCATGCATCCACAATTTGGAATTAACGACTAAAAAACCATTCTACCTAACGTAGGTAGAATGGTTTCATACTATCCAATAATAATCCGCTCTTTCGGGTATTTATAGCGAGGTGGTTGTTCCCTTCCACCACTAGCTAAAATAAATGTTAAAATACCAACGCGTCCGATAAACATAAGCACAATAAGTACAAGTTTCCCAACAGTTGTTAAATCAGGCGTGACACCTGTTGATAGTCCCGTCGTTCCGAAAGCAGAACAAACTTCAACAATTAAGCTCATAAGCGGTACATTTTCCGTAATAGATAAAATGAATAGCGCAGTAGCACATAACAAAATCCCCATCGTCATAACGACAGATGCTTTCAGTACATCCTCTTCATGTAGCTGACGTTTGAAGACTCTAACTGTTCTACCGCCCCTTGCAAAGGTGTATAGTGACAATATACTAACAGCAAATGTAGTTGTACGTATTCCGCCCCCAACCGAACTTGGAGATGCCCCTATAAACATTAATATACTCATAAATAAAAGCGTCGGTTGTGATAATTCACGTATATCCATTGTTGCAAGTCCACCACTTCGCGTCGTCACAGATTGGAATAATGTATAAAATACAGTTTCATGCCATGACTTTCCTACTAAAAAATGATTTCTCTCCAGTAAAAAAATCATAATTGTACCAACAACAACGAGTGCAAAAAATGTTGTTGTCGTCAATTTTGTAAATAATGAAAAACGGAATAATTGTTGTCTCCTTTTACTAAGGAATTGTTTCACTTCCATTAGCACAGGGAAACCAATCGCTCCTAAAATAATTAGTAACATATGAATCATTTGAACAATATAATCTTTTTTATACGGAATTAATGATTGTCCTGTTAAATCAAATCCGCCGTTCGTAGTCGCACTAACAGCTGCAAAGAAACCGTGAAAATAAGCTTCTTGCCAAGTCGGAAAGTAAAGTAAAAATCTTGTCCCCAATAAGATTGCTCCAATAAGTTCTATTGAAATAATTACAATTAAAATAGAACGCATCAATTCTACGAGACCCGATAAATTTCCTTGATTATGGTCTGCCATAATTAATCTTCTTCTTTGCAAACCAATCTTTTTCCCCGTAATGATCCAAACAAATGTCCCAAGCGCCATAATTCCTAAGCCGCCTAATTGTAAAATAAGAGCTAAAACAATAATTCCTGCTGTAGTAAACGTATCTGAAATCGTAATAACAGACAGTCCCGTAACACTTACCGCACTAACCGATGTAAAAAGCGCATCTATAAATGTCCATTTCACACCAGGCTTCGTAACAAACGGTAAACTAAGCAATATCACCGATACAACTACCGCTAATAAATAAAACAAAACGATGAGTTGTACAGGACGTAATTTTTGTAAAAACTTTTTTATATCTCTCATTCCATCACTTCGCTACCTTTTTTCTATCGATTAAATAAAGAAAAATCTTTACTTTCTTTATTTGTAAATAACTGCTCAAATAATTTGGCAAAGACCATTCCATATACAGTTCCATTACCTCCATACGGCAATGCATAAAACAAATTATGTATCTTTTCGTCTTCTTTTAAAATGGGGAGACCATCATGAGTACCACCAAATGCGGCTGCCCAATAGTAGTCTGCCTGTATATTTTTATACTGCGGGAACATCTCTTTTACAATATTAATAAGGATATCACGCTTATGCAATAATTTCGTATCACCAATTGTTTGAATTTGTAGCGCTTCATCTAATCCGCCTACAATAATGCGGTTTCGATACGTTCGAAAATATAAGTAGGGCCGTGCCGTTTCCCAAATTAACGATCGCTCATGCCAGCCTTCAAATTGATCTATTTCATTTGTTACAATTGCATAAGAGGTGTCTACTGTTGTATTTTTTTCTTTCTTTCCAAAAAGCGCCTCATAACCTGTCGCCATAATAATATTCTTTGCTACAATTTGATTTCCTGTTTTCGTGTAACAAATTAAATCATTTTTGCGTTTTTTTATATGTATTGCCTCTGTATGTTCATATATATTAGCTCCCATTTGGTTTGCTTTATGCAAAAAACTATACGCTAGTAAATACGGATTCACCTCAGCATCACCTTGCGTATATAACGCTGCTTGTTTTGCAAAAGAATAACGTTTCTTAATATCAGCTTCTGTAAAATATTCAACTGGAAATCCATAATTCTGTAACGTATTATATTCCTCTTGTAAAAATGAGACATCCTCACTTTTACTTGCATAATATAAACTATTTCGCGGAATAAAATGGGGATTAATATCAAGAGTCGGTATAACCTCTTCCATTGTTCTTAGCGCTTCATAACAAAGCTTATATGCTCGTACCCCTTTTTCTTTACCAAATGTATGGATAAGAGAGGTTAACGATTTATCATGAAGAAATTGTAGTAAACCTGTATTAGCAGCTGTGCTACCACACGCAATTGCTCTTTTTTCAATAAGTGTAACACTCATGCCAATTTTCGCTAACGAATGCGCTATATGAGCACCGGCTTCGCCGCTTCCAACTACGAGCACATCACATATCATATCATTTTCTAACAGTGGATAACAAGGTACAGAAACTCCTGTATTCCAAAACAACTTACCCATCATAAGTTTCATAATTATACTCCTAAAATATAAATTTCTCCTTTCTATGTTTTGTTATTTTTCACAAAAAAATCCAACTAACATAAGCTAGTTGGATTTTTTTATTTTTAATTAGAACGCTCTTCAAGCCAATTTCCAATCGTCGGATATGTTTGTTTTACAGCTGTTCCACCGTAAACGATAGACATATGCCCTGTTGGTAAACATACATATTGTTTATCTGTGCTAGAAATATGGTCTAGTAATGCTTCTACTTGACATGGCAAAGCGATATGATCACGTTTCCCGGAAATATTTAAGACATTCGCCTTAATATTTGCAAGGTCTACCTTTTGTCCGCGAATAACGAGTTCACCCTTAACCAACTTATTATTTTGATAAAAATCACGAATCCACTGTCTGTATGATTCACCTGGGAACGGAATACCATCACCAACCCACTTTTGAACCAATCTCCAGCTTTCGACGAAGCGCTCATTCTCTGAACGATCTACTAAAGCAACATATGGACCAACAAAGTTCGTAATTGGCTTTAACATTTTGTTTCCGAAATCAATCATTTCTGGCGGAATATTTCCAAATGTATCAACCGCTTTATCTAAATTGAAGTATTTCTCATCTAATAAAGGGCCATACAATCCTGTTTCAGAGAAATCAAAAGGACTTGTCATGAAAATTAAATTACGAATTGGCATGTGCGGATGAAGTGCTGCATAAATAGAAGTTAGCGTTCCACCCATGCAATAACCAAGTAAAGAAATCTCGTCCGATTTTGCAGTTCGCATTACTTTTTTTACTGCTTTTGCAATATAATCAAACACAAAATCATCAAATTTCAAATGACTATCTTCTAAACCAAATGTGCCCCAATCAAGCATATACACATCAAAACCACGATCCACTAGATATTCCACTAAACTATTTCCAGGAGTTAAATCCATAATATATGGTTTATTAATAAGAGCATATATTAACAGAATTGGAACTCTTTGTGTTTTTTCTTGTTTTGGAATGTAGCGATAAAGCTTCGTCTTATTCTTCGTCCAAATAACCTCTTTCGGCGTTAACCCTACTTGCGGCTCTGGTTCACGTAATAAAATTTCACTCGCCCTTTTCACTCGGCGGTATGCTTTTCGGTACTCTTCTGGGTATAGCTCTAATTGCTTTTCCCATTCTGTTGCGAATGTAGTCATTTTTTTATCTCCTTTTTGGTCGATTTCCTTCTTAAAAAAAGAAGTGCATTCCTGCTATGGATATGCACTTTTTTCTTACTTCATTACATATATAATCCGCCGTTAATGTTTAATTGTTGACCTGTGATATACGCACCGTCACGGCATAGGTATACTACACCTTTTGCAATTTCATCGGCTTGACCAAAACGTTTTTTCGGGATTTTTGCAACGATTTTTTGACGTACTTCTTCTGGTACTTCTGCTACCATTTCAGTATCAATAAATCCTGGGCAAATAGCGTTTACAGTGACATTTGTTTTTGCAAGTTCTAACGCTAATGATTTTGTAAATCCTAACATACCTGCTTTTGCTGCTGAGTAGTTTGTTTGGCCAAATCCACCTGCTTGACCAATAATAGAAGAAATGCTAATAATTCTTCCTTCTTCCGCTTCTGTTATGTATGGAAGAACAGCGCTTGTCGTATTAAATACGCTACTTAAATTCACGTCAATTACGCGCTCCCAATCTTCACGATTTAACTTTTTGAATGTACGATCTCTTGTAATACCAGCATTATTAACAAGAATATCAACTTTACCAAAATGATTCACAGCTTCTTCTACAAGTCGGTTTGCATCTTCTACTTTAGAAACATCCGCTTGCACTGCATAAACATCATGTCCGTCTTTTCCTAATTCATTCACTAAATTTTCAGCTGCTTCTTTACTGCTATTATAGTTAATAACTACTTTTGCTCCCTCTTGTGCTAATGCTACTGTAATTGCTTTTCCAATTCCTTTTGCTCCACCTGTTACGATTGCTACTTTTCCATTTAATTGAACCATTTCTTTTCCCCCTTAAATGAATTTGTGAACGATTGTTATGAATCATTTTGGTACTCATACTATAGAGTCCATATATAATTATGTTTCGCTGTTTATACGTGAAAAGAGATTCTCCCTCTCTCTTTTATCTGTTATAAACAAGCGCTTTTATCATTTTTTATTTTCTGGCTTATTCGCAGGCTTTACCTCTTCTTTTACAGGTACTTGTAGTTTAGCTAGTACTGCATTTTGCTTTTCTAGCAATTCTAAAATTTGATCTACTTTTGTTTCAAGCGTACGAATATCTTGTTTCACTTTCGTCACATCACGCTTTAATGTAGGAGCTTGTCCTAAAGAATCGACTTTCTCCTCTAGAAACTCCTCAATGTTATCTACTTTATTTTCTAAGTTAATAACTAGCGTAGCTACTCTTGCGATATCCTCTTTCGTCGGCACATTTACTTGTTCTAAATAGTTTTTTGTCGTATCATTTAATGCTTTTTGATAAAACAAATTCAAATCTAGAACGCTGCCCATCCAAGCAGAATATTCTTCTGTTTTAATTGTTTCATTGAGCGCTTTTCCCCAAAATGTTTCGGTTTGTTCATAAGCATTTTTCCATGCTTGTAGTGGATCGAATTTTTGATCAATCACTTTACCTACACTCCCTTTTTCGTTTTTGAAACAATTCAACCTATTCACTATTTTCTAATATTCTGAATAAAACTTCAAGTCTATATTTTATTTTTTTCTATTTTCTAACAAATGTGTTGACTTTAAAAACAGATAGGTGTAAATTGCACTTATAAGCAAAAAATTCCATCTAACTGATTCATGAGGTGATGCACAATCATGCTACAAAATGAACCAGAACAACGCGAAAGTTTGGAGAGCAACCAAGCGAAGCAACCAAACTCCATGCCAAAAAACTTCTTAGTTCCCTTCTTACTTCTCTGTCTAAAAGACTGGAGTCTTCATGGTTACAAACTTATTCAAATGCTAATGGATATCGGCTTTTCTTCTGTTGACCAAGGTAATGTTTATAGAACACTACGCAAATTAGAAAAAGAAAACCTTATTTCTTCTACTTGGGATACAAGCGATGGAGGGCCGGCAAAAAGAATTTATTCTTTAACTGAATATGGAGAGCAATATTTAACAACATGTGCGACTTCTTTTGAACATTATCAAAATATGTTGCGAACGTTTTTCACGTTATACACCAATGCATTCTTTCCATTTTCTACTTCTCCAGAAAAGGATGAAAAGGATTCTTCATCTTCACCTGGTGGTACAGCAGAGTAATCTGCGTTCACAATATGCAAAAAAACATTTGGGGGTCAAACAATGGAAACTAAACCATACGAATTAGTCGATGCATTTTGGAAAAACTGGTCTCAATCACTTTCCCTTTTCTCTTCAGCTGGGAAACAATTAGAGCAGCTTACTTTAGAAACATTAAAACAACAACAAGACGCTTTGCATAAATTAACATCAGGAGTAGATGAACTAGAAAAAGAACTACAACAACTCACTGCTCAGTTCAACAACCAATATACAGATTACGTGAAACAATTAACTGGAAACTCCTTAAATGATCAAATTAACGAGTGGCAGGACAAATGGAAGGAACTTTCTGCTCATATGCATCAACTTACTGTTTCTCCTACAAAAACATCTTTGTCAATTCTTACACAAACAAGCGGTCAATTTGAAGAAACAACAAAACAATTTATTGAACAACAACAATTACAACGTGAAGAGGCTCAAAAACAGTTAGAGGGTTTTTTGGAAGAGTTCAAGTCAAAACAGTTGGAACTCGCAAAAAAGTTCGAGGAAAACTCAAAAAATCTATTTACTTCCATCAAGTAAGAAAAATGTGGGAGCTAACCGCAGCACAAACAAAACTCTTTCTTCCTCCTACTACATCAAGATGGCTAACATTTTTCGATATGGAAAAGAAGGAGGACAAAATGAATCCATTTCAAGAAGCACAAACTGTTCCGGAGCTTCGCTATGATGAGATTCAAGTCGGTGATCAAGCATCCCTTACAAAAACAATTACAGATGAAGATGTTATCAATTTTGCAAAATTGACTGGAGATGTGAATCCTATTCACATTTTAGATTCTTTTGCGAAAACGACAATGTTTAAAGAACGTATTGCCCATGGTATGCTCGTTTCGAGTTTTATTTCTACCATCCTTGGAACGAAACTCCCAGGCAAAAATACAATTTATTTATCCCAAAATGTTTCATTCCGTGCCCCTGTCAAAATCGGTGATACACTTCGCGTTGTGGCAGAGGTTATTAAGAAGCGTGACGATAAAAAAATCATTACGTTGCAAACAAATATATATAATCAATCGGATGATATTGTCGTGGAAGGTACAGCGACAATACTAAAAAAAGAGTAGCAAATTTGCTACTCTTTTTTCTATCCAATAACTTCTAATCACACCGATTACTTCCGCGTATGAGCACGCCGGTTCCACATAAAATAACAGTACCAATTCAGATAAGTACTTATCTGGACTGGATTACTCATAAGGATGTGTATCATCATGGCAAAAACAAACAAATTACTAGTTCCAGGTGCTGAACAAGCACTTGATCAATTTAAATATGAAATTGCACAAGAATTCGGCGTAAGCTTAGGGTCTAATACAGCATCTCGTTCTAACGGATCAGTTGGCGGTGAAGTAACAAAACGTCTTGTTTCTTTAGCTCAACAACAATTACGCGGATAATAATATAACATATGGCTTAGAGGCAGATATTCTCTGCCTCTTTCTATTTTTCACATACATAATCGGACTTTTTCACATACTAGTAAGAGCAAACAGAAAGGAACGATATATAACATGAAACGGATTAACATTCGTATGAGTCCTCCCCGCGTTCTTACTTTGTCTTTTATCATGTTATCAATTATAGGTACATGCTTATTAAAGCTTCCAATTGCTACAACAACGTCTATTTCATGGCTCGATGCTTTATTTACAACAGTTTCTGCTTGTACGGTTACAGGGCTTGGTGTTGTGGACACTGGAAAAGTATTTACTTTGTTTGGACAATGTATCATTTTAACGCTTATACAAGTTGGCGGGCTTGGTATTATGAGCTTTGCTGTCTTAATTGCGATTATGCTCGGAAGAAAAATCGGTCTTCAAAATCGGATTTTACTGCAACAAGCATTAAATCAAACAAATATAGGCGGCGTTATCCGTCTTGCCAAAGCATTATTTTTATTCTCTTTTACAGTCGAATGTATCGCTACTTTAATTCTTTCTTTTGAGTGGGTACCAAAATACGGGGTTACCAAAGGGATCTATTATAGTTTTTTCCATTCAATCTCAGCCTTTAACAATGCTGGTTTTTCTGTGTGGAGCGATAATTTAATGTCCCATTCTCATAGTATTATTGTCAATTTCGTCATTTCCTCTCTCATCATTTTAGGTGGAATTGGTTTTACAGTGATCGTAGACATAAAAAGAAAGAAAAACTTTAAAAACCTTACACTACATTCAAAACTTATGCTCTCTTCTACTCTAATCATCAACATTATTGCTACCCTTTTTATTTTTATATTCGAGTTCCATAACTCTCTTTCTATGAGAGGTTTTACCCCATTTGAAGAAGGAATGGCCTCTTATTTCCAAGCAATTTCAACGCGAACTGCCGGGTTTAATACAGTTGATATTTCTACATTGTCAAAACCTTCCCTGCTATTAATGATGCTACTTATGTTTATTGGTGCTGGTAGTGCTTCAACGGGTGGGGGGATTAAGTTAACAACATTTTTAATCATATTTTTTGGTGTATTTAAATTTTTACAAGAACAAGAAGATATTGTCGTATTTAAAAAATCCATTAAAGATACTCTCATTGTCAAATCATTAACCATTACTATTATTTCTATTTCATTTATCTTTTTTGCTATTTTAATTTTGAGTATTACTGAACGAGTTCCTCTATTGATGAGTGCTTTCGAAGTATTTTCAGCATTTGGGACTGTTGGCCTCAGTATGAACTTAACACCCCACTTAACTATAATTGGAAAAGCGATTATTATTTTTATGATGTTTTTTGGGAAAATGGGTCCTTTAACATTGGCATTTTCATTTGCTCGTAAAAAGAACCGAAAAATAAAGTATCCGAATGAAGATATTTTAACAGGTTGACAACCGTATAAATTATCCATATAATGAGAATACAATAACATATCTCCAAAGGGGAGTAGCGTCCAAGAATATATCTTGGAAACAAAGTCGTCATTACGTAGAACTTAGTTCTTCCGGCTTTGTTGGCATTTTTATTACATATGTCTAGCAAGACCTTTGCCTATTAACGGCAGAGGTCTTTTTTGCATTCATTTCCAGATTCTTCCAAAGTTAATAGGCAGGAGTATGGGGAAACTAAATAGTGGGGAAATTCTTCACTTATTTAGAAGTTATAGAGATGAGAGGAGAATGTACATGGATGTATCATTATTATTGGAGTATGGTTGGGTATTACTCATCCTAATTGCACTTGAAGGGATTTTAGCGGCTGATAACGCTCTTGTTCTTGCAATTATGGTAAAACATTTACCAGAAGAAAAACGAAAGAAAGCACTATTTTACGGATTAGCGGGGGCATTCGTTTTCCGATTTGGATCGTTATTTATGATTTCGTTCTTAGTCGATGTATGGCAAGTGCAAGCAATCGGTGCCATCTACCTTATGTTTATCGCTGGTAATCACTTATTTAAAACATATGTTAAAAAGAATACAGATGAAGAAACAGAAGAAAAAGAAGCAAAGAAAAAACAAGAGAACTTTTGGTGGACTGTATTTAAAGTTGAGGTTGCTGATATCGCCTTCGCAGTTGATTCAATTTTAGCTGCTGTTGCACTAGCAATGACTTTACCAAAAACAGGACTAGGTACAATTGGTAGTCTTGATACTGGGCAATTCGTTGTTATCTTTGTAGGTGGACTTATCGGATTAATCATTATGCGATTTGCAGCAACTGCTTTCGTACAAATCTTAAAACGTAAACCAGGGCTTGAAACTGCAGCATTCTTAATTGTAGGTTGGGTTGGTGTGAAGCTAGCAGTTTATACATTAGCACATCCTGCATTAAATGTAATTCCACATTCATTCCCAGAATCCACTCCGTGGAAGCTTACATTCTGGATTGTATTAGTCGGAATCGCAGTTGGTGGTTGGTTCTTCTCAAAAGAAGTAGAAGTAAAAGTGGAAAAGAATTTAGACGAAAAAGCGCTGTAATTACAGCGCTTTTTCTTTTTCCTTTCTTCCTCGCAATGTCCAGAAAAAATTCCATTATACTACCTTTTGTAAACGTTTTCTCAATGTATGTATGTCCTTTTTGTGAAACATTGCACAAACTTATTGAAAGTAAGAACAATTCCATGTACTTTATTCATATAAGGAGTATTTATAGAAGATTTACTAAAGGAGCGTATTACTCATGCTAGAACAAGGACTAGATTATGTTGTCAAACTGGCTAAAAGCAAAAAGAAAATACTAGATACAAACCCAATGCAATATTTCATTCGTGCTGCACTTGCTGGTATTTATATCGGTTTTATTATTGTACTATGTTTTAAATTAGGTAACTTTTTTCACATTGCAGATTCACCAGCAACTTATTTAGCCGCTTCTATGTTTTTCGGGATTGCTCTCGTACTTATTATATATGGCGGTGCTGAATTGTTTACTGGGAACACAATGTACTTTACTGTCGCAACTTTAAGAAAAGAAACAACGATTTCTGATACACTTCGTAACTGGGTTGCTTGTTATGCAGGTAACTTAGCCGGCGCATTATTCTTTGCCTTACTATTTTACGCAACTGGAATTTTTGAAGCAATTGATCACGGTCACTTAATGAGTAAAGTCGTTGAAGGAAAGATGAATACACCTACGATGCAGTTATTCTTTAAAGCCATTTTATGTAACTGGCTCGTATGTCTTGCTTGCTTCTTACCTTCTCAGGTTAAAGGTGACACAGCAAAAATAATGGTCATGATGCTACTTGTTTTCACATTCTTCTTATCTGGTTACGAACATAGTATTGCAAACTTATCACTCTTTGCTTTATCTTTAGTTTCACCGCATCCTGAGACAATTTCTTTTTCAGGTGCTATTCATAACTTAATTCCTGTTACAATTGGTAACATTATTGGCGGATCAGTATTTGTCGGTATGGTATACCACTACTTAACAAAGAAAACGCCTGAAGTTCAACAGGAAGAAACTGAAATCGCAACAGCTCAACAAGAAGAGATTATTCCTTTACAAGCCCATATGAAACATTAAAAACTCCAAAGTTTTACTTTGGAGTTTTTAGCTTCCCACGTATTTAATAACAAGGTGAGGAGTAATTTCTCCTTCTTCCTTTCCCTTATCCATTCTCTGTTTCATCTTGTGCATACCGATGACATCATTCGTATGAAAGTGAATTTCATTTACATATAACCCCTCTGTACAAAAAGCTTCTACAAAATCTAGTCCATTTTTCGCTCCCCATCCCATATTAAAATCAAGAGAAAGAATATTCACATCATAATCCCGAACCATTTGCAAAGCACATTCTACTGTAGTTGCGGGCACATACCCGAACGGGCAACTTCTTTGATCATCCATATATACGTTCATTTTCGATTCCCTCTCTAATTTGAATATGCGGCCAATACATAACATATTGCCCCGAGACTAATAAAAGGACCAAATGGAATTGGCTTTCGTACTTCTATACGTTTTAATCCGATACCAATCCCGAAAAAACAAAGACTAAAACAAGATGCTAAAAATAAAACGATAAAAACTCCTTTCACTCCTACTATAAATCCAAGTAACGAAAGTAGTTTTATATCTCCTCCGCCAAGCCCTTCTGGATATATCTTTTGCATGCAATATAACAAAATAAATATAACACCACTACCAGCTATACTATCTGTCCAAGTAACTAATTGTACAAAAACACTTTCGAGAATGAGTAAAAAGGCAAACGAAATTAAAATACAATCAGGAATTAACATATATAAGTAATCTGTAACTGAAATAATAAGAAGTAGCGAAAAAAGGGATAAAATAATAATAAGCTCTCGTTCTATTCCAATCATATACACTGTAAGAAGAAATATACCTCCTGTTATACATTCAAATGCTACATACATAATTGGAATTTTCCTCTTACAATTCGTACAACAGCCTCTTTGTATATAAAATGAAATGATGGGGATTAGTTCTTTTGTCCTTAGCACATATTTGCAATAATCACAATGTGAACGCGGGGTAATAATAGAAGCACCTAATGGAACCCTCATCGCAACTAGCATAAAAAAAGAACCAAACACCATCCCTGCTAACAGTGCATATAAATAAGTGAACATCCCTTCCTCTCCTTTCCAAAAAAACATAGCAAAAAAAGGAGAGAACTTCTACTTCATATTATCCTTTATTCTACTAAAAAGCAGGCCATTTCCAGGCCTGCTTTCCCCTCTTTTATACGATGAAATAAACTGCTTTTAATGGTCCATGTACTCCGACAACAAGATTCATCTCGATGTCAGCCGAGTTACTTGGCCCTGTAATAAAGTTAATACAAGATGCCGCTGTCTCCCCATTTTCTACGCGTGAGTTCATATCCTGAACTGCTTGTGTAATACGAGGCACAAGTGTTTCACGTGGAATAATAGCAAAATATACAGTCGGTAAAAAGTGTAAAGAACGCCCTTGACCTTTATGACTTTGTACAACAATTGTACCAGATTCAGCTAATGTATAATCACTAAATGCAATACCAATATTCGCTTTTTCAGCTAAACGCATATTTTCGTCTTTTCTCTCTGGATCCCATACATTTACTTCAACATCTCGTTTTGGAAGTTCTTCTTTAAATAAAGATGTTAAACCATATGCATCAAAACGCGCATCTGCTGATAATAAAATAGGTCCCCCGCCGTTTTCCATGATTACTTTTTGAAGGTCTTCACCTAAACGGTCGTTTGTCGTTTCTACTACAGTTGTATGAATGTTTGTACATTGCTCTTTAAACACTTCTAGTAATTCTTCTTGTGAATAATCTTTTAACGTTTCTATATTCACATTACTTTTCCATACTGGACGCTCTACACCTTCTGTTTTACGCGCGCGCCCAAGTTCTTTTGCAATGTTATCTAGAAAGGCATCACGGTTTTGAATTAATCCTGTCATTATTTATCCCCGCCTTTCTTATGATCTTTATACCAATCACGGAATCGTTCTTTACTTGGAGCTGGAAATTCACGAATATCCGTCCAGTTTTTAAGTGGTCCAACACCTTTTGATACACGATTACCAGATGTAAATGGACTCATTGCCGCTGGTGCCATTTTTGAACCCATTTTATATAAAGCAGCTGAAGAAGCACCCATACTAAACATTTTCATAGCCAGTTTTTCTGCAAGTGGTGCACGACCTTCTTGCTCAACGATGACTTGACGATGTTTTAATAATAACTCATGCAATGGAATTTTTACTGGACAAGCTTCTGTACATGCTCCGCATAAACTAGATGCATAAGGAAGCTCTTTGTAATCATCATATCCACCTAGAAGCGGTGTTAATACCGCACCGATTGGTCCTGAGTAAATCGATCCATATGAATGTCCACCAACGTGACGATATACAGGACATACATTAACACAAGCAGCGCAACGAATACATTGTAATACTGAACGGAATTCAGATCCAAGAATTTGAGAGCGACCATTATCAACAACAACTAAATGAAATTCTTCAGGTCCATCAACTTCCTCTTCTTGAATTGGCCCCGCTACTGTTACATAACTTGTTAATTTTTGACCTACTGCACTACGACATAGTAAACCAACTAAAACATCTAATTCTTCCATTGTCGGAACCATACGTTCCATACCCATTACCGCTATTTGTGTTTTAGGAATTGACATAACAAGATCTGCATTACCTTCATTCGTTACTAAACAAAGAGAGCCAGTATTTGCAACAGCAAAGTTACAACCAGTTACACCAATTTCTGCATCCATAAATTTCTCACGAAGTTGTTTACGAACAAACTTTGTCATTTCATACGGGTCATCAGAATTTTCATAGCCTAGCTTTTCTTTAAATACGTCGCGAATTTGCGTTCTATTTTTATGAAGTGCAGGTGCAATAATATGTGAAGGTGGATCGTTATCTACTTGCAAGATATACTCTCCTAAGTCACTCTCTAACACTTCACAGCCAATCTCTTCAAGCGCATGGTTCATACTAATTTCTTCTGTTACCATCGACTTTGATTTTACTACCTTTTTTGCCTGCTTCTTTTTTGCAACGTCTTGAATATACTTTGCTGCTTCCTCTTTCGTTTTCGCAAAGTACACGTGTCCGCCTCTTTTTGATACATTTTCACTTAACTGCATTAAGTAATAATCAAGATTTTCTAACGTATGTTGACGAATTTGTTCACCTAGTTCACGCCACTCTTCCCAGTTTCCTAGTTCATCTGCGGCTTTTAAGCGATTCGTATATAAACGCGTTTGTGCAGAAGATACTGCTCCGCGCATAAACGAATCTTGAATTCCATCACCAACGCGATCATTAAATTTTTTCTCACTGATTTTCATAGACATAGCTTATGTTCCCCCTTCATGAGCGACTATTCAGTACCTCAGCAATATGCATTACTTTTACTTCTTTTCCTAAACGCTCAATACGTCCGCCAATGTTTAACAAACACCCACAATCTGCACCAATTAAATAATCTGCACCTGTTTCCATTACACTATCTACTTTTTCGTCTACCATTTGCTCAGAAATTGGAGTCATCTTAACTGAAAACGTTCCCCCAAACCCGCAACAATTTTGCACGTTTGGCAAATCTCTCACAGTTAATCCTTTTACATTTGATAATAAAATTCCTGGTGCTTCTTTTATTCCAAGCATACGTGTCATATGACATGATTTATGAATAGTAGCGACCCCTGGTAAACTTGCACCAACATCAGTAACCTTTAAAACATCCACAATAAACTGTGTAAATTCATAAGTTTTATCAGCAACTTTTTGTGCACGTTTAGCCCACTTTGGATCATCTTTGAAAACATGTGGATACTCATGAAACATTGTCGCACAAGAACCAGATGGCGTAACAATATATTCTGCATCTTCGAAAGTTTCAATCATATGTTTCATTGCTTCTTTTGCTGCTTCTACATGGCCGCTATTATAAGCAGGCTGACCACAACAAACTTGCGCTTCTGGAAATTCAATTTCACAACCTAAACGCTCCAACACTTCAACCGTTGCTTTGCCGACATTTGTTTCAAACATATCGACTAAACAAGTAACAAATAAAGTAACTTTCATAACTATTACTCCCCCTTTTTACAACTTCACCAACAAACATATGGTCATCAGATGACTTAGCAGAGAAGAAATAGGCTCAACCATGGCCTATCCTCTCCCTCTTCTAAAGAAAACGCTTACTTAATCTTTCTCTATTTTATCAGAAAATTAAATTTTTAAAAGATTAAATTACGAATTTATATCGTTTTTACCTGTGACAATATTTTCTACATTTGTTAAGTGATCTAGCATTGCTTGCTGCGCTAATTCTACATCTTGTTTTAACACCGCATCATATATAACTTGATGCTCTTCTATAAGTCGTTCTGATGTCGTTTGTTCACCATATAAAATAATGCGTCTTGATTCACCAATCGTTTCAGCAATCATCTCTGAAACATGATTCATGAGTTCAAGCAAAATGTTATTATGCGAAGACTCTGCAATTCCCATATGAAATTGAAAATCGGCTTTTTCGCCAGCCTTTTCATCTCCAATGCTCTTTGCCATTTCATCTAACCAATGTTTCATATTTTGTAAATTATCTTCCGTACGTTTTGCCGCCGCTACTCGAACTGCCCCCACTTCAAGCACCTTTCGTACTTCTAATAAATTCAAAATATCTTCTTTCTTCATTAATAATCTATTGTTTAATGATTTCGTTAATGAAGAAGAATCGAAGTTCTTCACATATGTACCTTCTCCTTGTTTCATCTCAATTAAGCCCATCGCTCTTAGCGCACTTAGCGCTTCACGAACAGCAGATCTGCCAACTTGAAACTGCTCAGCTAATTGATGCACAGGAAGTAGTTTGTCACCAGGTTTTAACGTACCATTTTTAATCATTGTTAAAATAGCTTCAGATACTTCTTCGTAAATTTTTTTCGGTTTAATAGATTTGTACTCCAGTTAAATCACCTCAGTATCTTCCAAACAACAATTGAAACGATTTATAAGAACTTTGCATCATAACTATTTTAGACCGAATTGATAAGAAGTACAAATGTTTTGTTCATAAAATAGTCAAATTTTCGATATTTATTACATATTAATTTATATTTTTACGTATAAAGTGAAACTTTAATCAGTGAGGGTTTTGTTCATCCCCCACTGATTATTAGCCCTCACCAATCGGGCTTTTACGGGCAGCAGTGCCTCCACCTAACTTCTTTGCTTCTGCTGAATTTTGAGGTGAGGGTCTTACTGACCGGCGAATAGCGGGATAAATATTTTCTTCAATATAAAGAACATGCCCTAAAAATTAGAACATGCCCCCCTCATCCTGTACATTCAGTTTAATAATAACCGTTGTTCCCTTATCTTTTTCACTTTCAATTTTCCACTGTCCACCATGTATATGAACAATTTGTTTCACAATAGCAAGGCCTAAACCTGTTCCACCATGTTGACGACTTCTCGCTTTATCAACTCTGTAAAAGCGTTCCCCAAGATTCTCCAAATGCTCTATATCAATGCCAATTCCTGTATCTTTTATTTTTAATTCACAGTAATCATCGATTTGCTCTAAAGTTATAACGATATTTCCTTTTTGATTTGTATATCGTATCGCATTATCTAACACATTATGAAGCACTTGTTGCATACGATCCTCATCAATCATGACAATGACCTCTGGATTTAAATTGGTTGAAATATGAATTTCCTTTTCTATAAACTTAATCTCATACGTATCTAATACGTCTTCAATCAGCTGTGAAAAAACGATAGGTTGCTTCTTTAACGGAAAGTGCTCACCTTCTAATTGTGCTAAGTCTAACAAGTCATGAACGAGACGCTGCATACGACCTGCTTCTTTATGAATTAGCTG
The DNA here is from genome assembly GCF_050172015.1 of Bacillus sp. GMa5/1. NCBI lineage: Bacteria > Bacillati > Bacillota > Bacilli > Caryophanales > Bacillaceae > Bacillus > Bacillus sp. GMa5/1. Next base: position 37,677 of record NZ_JBNLYC010000026.1, read on the forward strand.
AGTTACTTTTTCCTGCTGAGCTCCCTTTGCAACACCATCTAAAATAGCCTCGCTATACCCTTTTATATAACTAAGTGGTGTTCTAAGTTCATGCGAAACATTTGCTAAAAATTCCTTACGCTTTACATCTTCTGTTTCTAATGAATTTGCCATTTTATTAAATGCTTTTCCTAATCGTCCAATTTCATCCTCTGAAGAAACTGTAATCCGCTCCGAAAAATCTCCCGTAGCCAAATGATTTGCAACCCGCTCCATTTGCGAAAGTGGCTTCGTAATTGCAATTATAATTTTTCTTCCAACCCATATCGTAATTAAAATCATAGCAATTGCTAACGGTGCTAAAATAAGACCCATATCATAGATTAAATCTTTTATACTTTTTAAAGGAATATACGAATAGACAATTCCGACTAATTTTTTATTTTCCAATACAGGAATGACAACCCCCATAATATTACGGTCAAAATGTTCTTCATATCCTATTTTTGTCACAGTTTTCCCATCTAATAGCGTTTGCCTATCTCCTTCACTTATAAGAGAATGATGATGCACATCAAAAGGCAAACATGCGCTTAAATCACGCGGATTAGATACGAAAATAACATCTGAACTAGATATTTGATCAAACGATCTTACTTTCTCTTCAAAAGTTGATATTCCTTCACGCTTATCATATTGAGCAGCAAGACTTTTCCCTTCCATTACTAACGAAGTTTTTAAATTATCAACGTATAACTTTTCATACGAGTATAAAGATACGAAATAAAGAAAGGACACTGTTACACATACTGCACATACTACTGTAAGCCAAAGTTTTTGTACCATCGTAAACATATGTTACACCTCAAATTTATAGCCTACACCCCAAACAGTTTGAATGTAGTTTCCACTTTCTCCAAGCTTCAAGCGCATCGTTTTCACGTGCGTATCTACTGTTCTTGTACTTCCGGCATAATCATATCCCCATACCTTTTCAAGTAATTGCTCCCGGCTAAATACTTGTCCTGTATGCTGACAAAGAAAATATAGTAAATCAAACTCTTTTACAGTAAGAGAAATCGACTCACCATTCGCCTCAATTCGTCTGCTTTTTTCATTGATAAGAATTGGTCCAAATTGAATCTCTTCTTGCTGTTCTTGCTTTGTATATCTTCTTAGTACAGCTTCCATACGGGCAACCAATTCACCAGGACTAAACGGTTTTACAATATAATCATCTGCTCCCATACGTAAGCCATTCACCCTATTCCACTCTTCACCTTTTGCGGTTAAAAATATAATCGGCACATCTGACGTTTTTCTAATTTCTTTACAAACTGAAAGTCCATCCATTTCTGGCATCATTATATCTAATACAACGAAATCATAATGATTCGTTTCTAGTTTTTTAAGAGCCTCTTTTCCGTTTTCAGCTTCTCCCCACTCATATCCAAAGTTATCCAAATACATTCCAACAAGCTGCCTCATATCACTTTCATCATCTACAACTAGCACTCTATATTTATTCATTGTCCTTCCCTTCCCTCTCTATGAGTTGAAACGGTCCTTTTCCGACTTTAATTGTTTGTTTTATTTTCATACTCTTCATACCCATAACACACACTTCATCACTATCATAACTTGCTACATATCCTTCTGCTCCGCTTTTCAAAAATGCAAATGGATTTGAGCCTATTTCAACGGAAGCTACCTCTTTATACGTACTAGTATCAAATTTTCTAAGCATATTCGAACCGTGGCTTAATGCATATACGTACTTATTATCTTTCGTTATGTTCACAGGCATAAATGGAGCGTGTAAAGAACGTACCATTTCACCGCTCTGTAAAGAATACACTAATACTTTCTCATTCACTTGATTTCCATCACCATGCCCGCCAATCCATATTTCTTTCCCATCAGGACTAATCGTCGCTCCTGTTGATGCTGGCGGAATCATAAAGGATTGAACAACTTCTTTTTTCTTCGTATCAATTGTCGTTAGTTTCGTATCATAAAAGTTTAGTACAGATAACCGATTCTGATACTCTACCATCGTTATAGGCCCTTTTCCTGTTGAAACATTTCCTGTCTCTTTCCCATTTATCGTAAAGAACCTTACCTTTTGAACATTTTGATCAGCAGCAAATAATTGTTTTTTATCTGCTGATACGACCACATTTACAATGCCCTTTCCAGTTTTATATTTTTCCACTTGCCTTCCTTCCGCTAGTGAATATACATACATATATTCTAATTGCTTACCGTATACAAGTATTTCATCGCCATTTGGAAGCAGTGTGATTCCGGCCATTGGCTCATTTAGTTCCCATGTCGTAATTAACTTTTTATCTTTTTTATCAATAAAACTAATACTGCCTTCTTTTATATTCGTAGTTATAATAACATTTTTATCTTTAGCAATTGGTGTATATGAACTTCCTTGACACCCTACTAATAGAAATAAAAAACAGAGAAGAAAAACATACTTTCTCAAAAGATTCCCTCCATCTTCAGATGATTTCGTTATAATTGTAAAATAACAAATAAATGTGTGGAAAGTGTGAAATTCCCCTTTCTTACTCAATTTACATATATAATGTACAACAAATAGAATTTGAGGTGTGTCAATTATGCTATTTCCTGATTTAGCGAATAAAATTGTACGAGAAGTACGCAGACTAATTACAGAAAATATAATTATCATTAATATAGAAGGCGTTATTATCGCAAGTACAGATACAGAAAGAATTGGCCAATTTCATGAAGGTGCACTCCGCTGCGCTAAACAAAAGAAAACCGTCATCATTACAAAAGAAGATGAAAGGCGATTGCAAGGTGTAAAGGCTGGGATGAATCTTCCTTTATTATTTCATGATGAAGTAATTGGTGTCATTGGGATTACCGGAGAACCTGAAAATATTTCACGCTACGGAGAAATATTGCGTAAGATGACCGAATTATTAATTCATGAAAACTACTTTTTAGAGCAATTAGAACTTGAGCACCGTTCTTATGAAGCTTTTGTCTTTGATTGGCTTCAAAATACAGAGTGGTCCCCGAGTTTTCTTGATCGTGCCAAAACACTTGGCATTGATTTATATAAGAAAAAACAACTTGTTTTGTTTTCTATTGGCAAAAATGACACAATGCTCCAGCGTAAAATATGGCAACATGTACGAAATATTTTAACAAAAGAGCATCTATTTGTTCGCTGGGGAAATGATCGTTTTATTTTATTTACAGCGATGAGCTCCAAAGAACAAACTTATCAGTTCTTAAAACGGTTAAAACAAGACTGCGAAGCTTTATTTTCTATTCCTTTATATATCGGGATTGGGCAAACAGTTACCCCAAACAATATGAACATATGTTACGAACAAGCATTACGTGCTCTTTCTGTATCATTGGAAACGAAAAAAATTGTATTTAATGAAGATTTACGTTTAGAAATGTGTTTACAAGATATTTCTGTCGAAACGCGTGAACAATTTCTAGAGCGTACCATCGAAAGCTTACTATCATCTCCTGAGCTTATGCACACTTTACGCTTATTTATCGATTATAACCAATCTTATAAACAGACAGCTAAACAATTACATATACACATTAACACCTTACATTATAGGCTAAAAAAGATTGAAGAACATACAGGACTTGATCCAAAACAATTCAAAGACTTAAACGTTTTATACTTCGCACTCCTCCTATTAGATAATCATACAAAAAAGAACGATAAAACAGATTAATCTTTAGATGATTATACATAGAAAGAATCCCTCGACTTTTTTATCATTATAATGAAAGCACTGTTACCACGTTGTTTATTATAACTAAACACGTTAACAGTTTGAGGGGGATTTCCAATGTTAGAAAAACAAATTATTCATTCATTCGTATCTATTGTTGGCGAAGATAATGTAGATACATCCAATATGGGGCGTTTAACTTATAGTTATGATGCCACTCCAAACTTCCAAGCAATGCCTGATGCAGTCATTGCTCCTCGTAATACAAATGAAGTAGCTGAAGTGTTAAAAGTATGTAACACTCACAAAATTCCTGTGTATGTGCGCGGGTCTGGAACAAATCTTTGCGCAGGAACATGTCCACTTAAAGGCGGTATCGTCCTTATTTTCCGCCATATGAACAATATTTTAGAAATTGATGAAGAAAACTTAACAATTACTGTACAAGCTGGTGTCATTACACTTGATATTATTAAAGCGGTAGAAGAAAAAGGTTTATTTTATCCACCAGATCCAAGCTCGATGAAAATTTCTACAATCGGCGGTAATATTAATGAAAACTCAGGTGGATTACGCGGTTTGAAATATGGCGTAACACGTGATTATGTAATGGGGCTTGAACTTGTCTTACCAAATGGTGATATTATTCGCACTGGTGGTAAATTAGCAAAAGATGTAGCTGGTTACGATTTAACTCGTTTATTTATCGGTTCTGAAGGAACACTTGGCGTGGTAACAGAAGCCATATTAAAACTTGTTCCTATGCCTGAAACAAAGAAAACAATGCTTGCATTATATGAAGATATTAATGAAGCTGCACGTGCTGTTTCTTCTATTATTGCAAATAAAATCATTCCAGCAACACTGGAGTTTTTAGACCAACCGACAATTGAAGTAGTAGAAGAGTTTGCACAAATCGGTTTACCTACAGATGTAAAAGCAATTTTATTAATCGAACAAGACGGTCCACCCGAAGTAGTCAATCGAGATATTGAAAAAATGGCTAACGTTTGTCACTCTATGAATGCAGTTGATGTTCGCGTTGCAAAAGATGAGACGGAAGCAGATGCGCTTCGTACCGCTCGCCGTAGTGCCCTATCAGCGCTCGCACGATTAAAACCTACTACAATATTAGAAGATGCAACTGTACCACGTTCACAAATAGCTCCAATGGTTGAAGCTATTAATACCATTGCAAAAAAATATAATATTCCTATTTGTACGTTTGGACACGCTGGTGATGGTAACTTACATCCAACTTGTATGACAGACGCTCGTAATACAGAAGAAATGCACCGAGCTGAACAAGCTTTTGCTGAAATATTTGCGAAAGCAATTGAACTTGGTGGCACAATTACTGGTGAACATGGTGTTGGTGCGATGAAAGCTCCATATTTAGAAATGAAATTAGGTAAGGAAGGTATTGCAGCTATGCAAGGAATAAAGCAAGCTTTCGATCCAAATAACATTATGAATCCTGGAAAAATGTTCGCGAAAGACACCCGAAAAAGAGTGGTGGTTGAGCGATGACCACATTAAATAAAGAAAATATTCAAAAAGAATTTAAAGAACGATTAAGTGAAGATGAATTACTAAACTGTATGCGATGCGGTTTTTGTTTACCTACTTGTCCTACCTACATTCAATCCGGATATAAAGAGTCACATTCACCGCGCGGACGTATCGCATTAATGAAAGCTGTCGTTGATGGTTTAATCGAACCAGATGAAGATGTTGAGAATACATTAAACGTTTGTCTTGGTTGCCGTGCTTGTGAGCCTGTTTGTCCATCTGGTGTAAATTATGGGCATTTATTAGAAGAAGCTCGTGATATTATTAATCAAAATAAAAAATTCTCGGTGCCAGTGAAAGCTGTTCGAAAAGTCGTTTTTGAAGGATTATTCCCCCATCAAAATCGAATGAGAACATTAACTGGACTAATCGGATTTTATCAACGTTCTGGTTTACAAACGCTAACACATAAAACAGGGATTATGAAGTTATTCCCCGAAACACTTGCAACGATGGATCTCGTTTTACCAAAAGTCCCTAAAATGAAAGCGATGAAAGATCGTCCTTCATTTTTACCTGCAGAAAGTACAAAGAAAAAACAAGTTGCATTCTTCACAGGCTGCTTAATGGATACGATGTTTTTAGAAACAAATAACGCAACGATGAAACTTCTTCAATTAGCTGGTTGTGATATCGTTATTCCGAAAACACAAAGTTGCTGCGGTGCATTGCATGGACATGCTGGTGAAAAGAGTGGAGCAAAAGAATTAGCAAAGCGCAATATAAAAGCATTCGAAGACTTAAACATCGACTATATTATTACGAATGCAGGTGGTTGCGGAGCTTACCTCGTAGACTATGATTATCTTTTAAAGGATGATCCGGATTGGGCTGAACGTGCTAAGCAGTTTGTTTCTAAGATTAAAGATATTACTGCTATACTAGTAGAACTAGACTTCCATAAGCGAACTGACTTACGACTCACGCCGCAAGTTATTACGTATCAAGACTCTTGTCATTTACGCAATGTTATGCGCACATCTTCTGAACCTCGTATGTTACTAGAGGCTATCCAAGGTGCAACATATCGAGAAATGAAAGATGCCGATCGTTGCTGTGGCTCTGCTGGTATTTACAATATTGTTCATTCAGAGTTATCAATGGAATTTCTAGATTACAAAATGGACCGTGTGCATGAAACAGAAGCAGCAACCATTGTTACTGCAAATCCAGGTTGTTTATTACAAATGAAATTGGGTATTGAGCGAGAAGGGCTTTCTCATAAGATAAGAGGAATTCACATTGTGGATTTATTATTAGAAGCAATTGAAACTAACTCGTAATAACTCGTAACATACGTAATAATAGGAAAACGGCTATCTCCTTCGTCTATGTAAAGAGATAGCCGCTTTTTTGTCTGCTACAACATTAAAAATATGTTACTTTATTATAAAAAAGAACAACAGAAACATTACAGTTTTGTAAAAATCAATCCATTATATTCCTCAAAAAATCGCTCAAACCATTGATACAATAGGATTCTTCATTTTCTATTTAGGTAACTTTATCCAAAAACCCCCTCTTAAAACCAAGTATAAAAACACTATAAATTCCTTTTATACTCTATATTTCTCTTATTTTTGCTCCATCCTTCTCTTAGGATAAATTAGGTAATTTTAAAGTCTATGAATTTTTTTCCATCTTTTTTCTCGCAAATTGTATGCTACGATGAATTTGTCAGTCAGACAGGCTGTCAAAAACAAATCGTGTGAAAACAAATTAAAACTTTATATAGGGGGACACACATCATGAAAAAACGTGTTTTATTATCTGTAGCTGCTGCAACAGCTCTTACTTTAGGAGTATCTTCTCTAGATGCACAAGCTGCAACAGTACAACCATCTAACGTAAAGGTTCAAAATATTCAGCATTCAAAAGTGATGATGAAACAAATGAGCCAACAAGAATTACAAGCATTCTTACAATCTATGGGAGTTGAATCATTAGCACAATGGCAACAAGGAAACTTCCAACCAAACTGCTTCATTCCTGGTCAACAACCTACTGAAAATGTTGTAACTGAGCAACCAACAGCTAAGCCAGAAACTCAAAAGCCAGTTGAACAAAAACCAGCCGAGCAAAAGCCTGCTGAAGAAGTTCAAAAACCAGAAGCTCAAAAGCCTGCTGAAAACAACAATACTCAAAAACCTGCTGAACAAAAACCTGCTGAGCAAAAGCCTGCTGAAGAAGCAAAATCTTTAAGTGAGTTCGAACAACGTGTTGTTGAATTAACAAACGCTGAGCGTGCAAAACAAGGCTTACCAGCACTAAAAATCGATACTGAATTAAGCAAAGTAGCACGTATTAAGTCTGAAGATATGCAAAAAAACAACTACTTTGATCATAACAGCCCTACATACGGATCTCCGTTTGATATGATGAAGAAATTTGGTATTTCTTATACATCTGCAGGTGAAAACATCGCTCAAGGCCAACGTACACCTGAAGAAGTAGTACAAGCTTGGATGAACAGCGCTGGACACCGTGCAAACATTTTAAATAACGGCTTCACTCACATCGGTGTTGGTTATGTAGAAAGCGGCAACTACTGGACACAACAATTTATTACGAAGTAAATAGATTAAAAGAGTCTTCTCATAATGAGAAGACTCTTTTTTAAGTTTCATAGCTTTCTATTATGTATGAATAGAAAATATATAACATAAACAACATAGATCCACAGCTTATTATACTAAGCAATACATAAAATCCCCACTCTAAGTTCAAAAACAATGAAAACAATATGCCCCATGCCATCACTTGAAAAATTCGTCTACTCACTAAACGAATTTTTTGTAATTTAATTGGATCTTTTTCTTTGCCTTTTATTTTCTTAAATTCTTTACTCAGCATAAAAAGAAACATACTAATCCCAATCGTTA
>NZ_JBNLYC010000027.1:0-45821 GCF_050172015.1 Bacillus sp. GMa5/1
AAGTAATAGCGAAGCGATTCATAATCTTTTTACTCAATTAGATTTAGAAAAGCTTTCTCCTGATATATTAATAAATGCAGCTGGTATTCGAGAGATAGCACCTGTTTTACATTTATCCGATGATATGTTTAAAAAAGTAATTGATGTAAATTTAGTAGCCCCATTTATCCTTTCTAGGGAAGTAGCTAAGCGATGGTGTGAATCGAAAATAAAAGGTTGTATTGTGAATATAGCATCGGTTTCTGGATTAATGGCTGAACCAGAGCGAGCTGCTTATGTTGCATCAAAGCATGCTTTAATCGGATTGACTAAACAGATGGCTATGGAATTTGGAAAGCAAAATATAAGGGTAAATAGCATTTCTCCCGGTGTTATTAGAACTGAACTTACAGAAGAATACTTTAGTAATACAGCCTTGATGTCTATGATAAAAAGTAATCAATCTTTAGATACTTGGGGGTTGCCGCAGGATATTGTTTCATGTATTGAGTACTTGATTTCTGATCAGGCCCGCTTTATTACTGGTTCTAATTTTGTAATTGATGGTGGTTGGACTGCTGGGAAAAATTTATAATTGAGTGTTTTTGAGGAAAAGCACCTGTCCTTTTTTAGGCTGGTGTTTTTCTCACTATAAACCGAGTTTTTATTGGAGGGGGATTAATTTGCTTCAAAAAAGTTTTAAGCAAGAGAAAACGGTACCGGCTTTAAAGATGATAGCATCAATGGTTATCTTTGGATCAGTTGGATTTTTTTCAGTTCAAACAAACTTACCTTCGTTTGAATTAGTGTTTGTAAGGTGTATTTTTGCGACAATATTTTTAAGTGTATGCTGGTTGCTTACAGGGCAATATAAACAAGATAAATGGGAACGAAAAGAAGTTATTCAAGTTTTAATATGTGGCTTTTTCTTAGTATTTAATTGGGTTTTCTTATTTAAAGCCTTTGAAAATATGTCAGTTACAATTGCTATCTCGGTTTATCATCTTGCACCCGTAATTGTACTGTTAATTGGAAGTATCGTCTTTAAAGAAAAATTAACATTCATATCTATCATTTCAATAATTGTGTGTTTTGCAGGAGCTTTATTAATTGCTGGTATCGATGGAAGTTTCTCTGTCGGTTCATTAATGTCTTCAGGTATGATATGGGGATTTCTTGCAGCTCTCTTTTATGCATTTACAACTTTATTTGGTAAAGGGATTAACAAAATGAGTGCGTATGCAATGACATTTTTACAAACATTCTTGGGGATATTTCTTTTAATACCATTTATAGATTTAGATGCTTTTAGTGGCCTCACTCAAAGTAATTGGACATATATTATAGCTACTGGTTTTATTCACACAGGGATAGTATATTATCTGTTTTTTGATAGTTTACGCTATTTATCTACAAAAACAATCTCAATATTAGTTTTTTTGGATCCGGCAGTGGCAATATTATTAGATACTGTACTTACTGGATTCCGTCCAACTTTAATGCAAATAACAGGAATTCTTTTTATTTTTATTGGTATGACTTTAACATTAAAAAAATCTAAAGATAAAAAACTGAGCCAAAAAGAAAAGCGAATTGAAAGCGATGCTAGTATATCTCAACAATAATGAAATATATTGTGTATAAAACGATAAACCTTGCATGAATCATGTAAGGTTTATTTTAGTTCAATATAATTCATATTTATAATACATAATTTTCAAAACTGAGGTGTGTTTTTTTCAATATGCTTTTGATTCATACATGTTTATTTGACTATAAATTTACAAAAATGTATATGAAATCTTATTTTTTGATAATATATAAGTAATAAATTCATAGAATTGGAGTGATGAGATGCAGCCGTTAGAAAGGGAGATTCATTCTAATATGCTGAAAGTGTGGCGAATTCACGCTTTAATTGGGACGGCAGTTATACTAACAGTCGTAATTGCGTATTTCTTTTTTATGATTAACTTTAACTGGTGGGGCTGGTTGTTTGTACTATTAGTAACAGGAGCTATTACATTTATTCCACTTGATTATTTTGTGTTTCCAAATTTGCGTCAGCGCTATTATAGTTACAGATTAAATGAAGAAGAGATTGAGATTCAAAAGGGAATGTTCGTTGTAAAACGCGTACTTATTCCGATGATCCGTGTGCAGCACGTAACGATTGAGCAAGGGCCGATCATGAGAAAGTATAATTTAGCAGAATTACACATTTCAACAGCCGCAACTTCTCATAGTATTCCAGGTTTAACGAAAGAAGAAGCAGAACAGCTAAAAAGACAAATTGGAGAACTTGCGAAAGTGAGTGATAAGGATGTATAAGAGGCAACATCCGATTACGATATTGTTAGGTATTAGAGTTGCGAGTTTGTTGCCACTTATTATTCTTGTTTTATTTAAACCTGATGAACAAGTGGAACCTTGGTATTTATTTTATCTTTTCCTTCTGGTTGTTTTATTCATCATGGCTATTTTTTCAGCAATTAAATGGTATTTTAAAGTGTACTGGATTGAGAATAATATTTTACATATAAAGCACGGTGTTTTTGTAAAGAAGGAAAGTTATTTAAATAAAGAACGTGTGCAAAATGTTAGTACGTCTTCTAATGTCATTTATCAGATGCTTGGGCTTATGAAGTTAAATATAGAAGTAGCGGGTGGTGGTAGTGAACCAGAAGTGATGTTGGCTGGTATTAAAGAAGACGAGGCAAAACATTTAATCTCTTTATTACATAAGAAAGAAACTACTGTAAAAGAAGAAATAGAAGAGGAAGAAAGCAAGACGGTTTATCAGTTAACAGCGAAAGAGGTTTTAGCAGCAGCGATTACATCTGGTCGGTTCGGACTAGTGTTTTCTGGACTGGTACTTCTTTACACAAAGTTTGATTTTGTTCTGCCTGAAGGATTCACAAGTAAAGTAGAAGCGTATGTGATGGGAAACGGTGTTTATAAACTAATTGTAATAGCATTAATTTTAATGGCAATTTCATGGATTATTTCCACGGCTGGATATGTGTTGAAATATGCAAACTTTAAAATTGAGCGAAAAGGGGAAGAAATTCGTATCGTTCAAGGGTTATTTGAAAAGAAAGAGTTTGTCTTAAAATTGCACCGAATTCAAGCGATTACTGTAAAAGAATGTATGCTTCGCCAGCCATTTGGTTATTGCGCTGTTGAAGTGGAAGCAATTCACAGTATTGGAGCAGCAAGTAATGAAGTGATGCTGCATCCTTTTATGAAGAAAAAAGATGTACAGCACCTGCTCACATATTTAGAGTTACCTTATGAAATTGAAGCGGAGATCGCTCACTTACCAAAAACAGCGTTGCGTCGTTATTTCATTATGGGCTGGTTAATAAGTATCATACTCACAGTTCTAATTGCTAGCGTGAGTATATATTTAAAACAATATATTGCGTTATTTTTTGTTTTACCGTTATTTATCGTGTTTTCGTTACTTGCGTATGCTAGATATAAAAGTGGCGGTTATGAATTAAGAGAAAATCAACTAACGGTTGTATATCGTAATTTTTCGAAATATACAGGAATAATGCGAAGAAGACATGTTCAAGCAGTAGGTTATAATCAATCGTATTTTCAAAGAAAGGATGAATTATGTACAACTCTTGTAGCGGTAGCGGGGCGGGGTTATGAAGTAAAGCATATGAGAAAAAAAGATTCACTTCGTATATATAATTGGTACAAAGAAAAAGGAAACACCGGTGTGTAATGGTGTTTCCTTTTTGTGTCATGATTTGTCGATAAGTCGATATATTCGAGTTGCGCTGATATATTCGAAGAAACGCTGATATAATTCGAGTTGCGCCGATAAATTCAGAAAAACGCTGATATAATTCGAGTTGCGCTGATATATTCGAAGAAACGCTGATATAATTCGAGTTGCGCCGATAAATTCAGAAAAACGCTGATATAATTCGAGTTGCGCCGATAAATTCGAAGAAACGCTGATATAATTCGAGTTGCGCCGATAAATTCAGAAAAACGCTGATATAATTCGAGTTGCGTTGATATATTCGAAGAATCGCCGATATAATTTCACATACCGTGGTTTCCGAACTCCAAACTCAAAAAAATTAAACTAACACATCAAAAGTAGTCACAAAAGAAGGGCGAGAGAAAATACTCTTTTGCTGTTCCGCATGTGGATGCGCTTGAGCCTGAGGTTTTCCTTCTACTTGCGTGGGACGTTTTTTATGAGCGTTTTCGAATGAACGTGATTCTGTCCAGTCTTTAAAGTTTTGCTCTGTTTCCCACATCGTTAAGATGACATATGTATCGTTACTTAATGGGCGTAGAACGCGGATCGCTTGGAATCCTGGTTCGTTTTCGATAAGGCCTGCGCGGTTTTTAAAGCGGTTTTCAAATACAGGGCGACCTTCGTCTGTTACAGAAATGTTGTTACAAACGATATAGCCAGGTTGTCCTTTAAATTCGCCGACAGCATCTAGTACGTCATACTGAAGTGAACCTTCTACAGATTCTTCTGTATTTTCTTTATAAAACATATTTTTCTCATCATTTTTTGCAGTGAAATGTGCTTGTTCTAGAGGTGTTTCGTATGAAATAATAGCCTTCATTTTAATGCCCCCTTACTAGTTTGTTTCTATTATATCAACTCTCTTAAAAAACTTCGAAGATTATATACATAAAGATACTTCTTTTTCAAATAATAAATGTACCATCATTTGGAAAGAAGGACGATGTATGAAGAAAGTAAAGTGGACTTTATTAGGCGGCGTCGCAACGTTCGTAGTAGCGATTGTACTCTATAAACTTATCGTGTTAGCTGGTGGCTATATGATGGATGAAAAGCAGCTCGTTTTCCACTCTTCATCACGTATCGTTGACCAGAAAGGGAAAGAAATTACGAAATTATACGTAGAAAATAGAGACCTCGTACCGATCGAGCAAATTCCGAAGTATGTGCAGCAGGCGTTTGTTGCGGTGGAAGATTCTCGTTTTTATGAGCATCAAGGGATTGATTATCCGTCTATATTCCGTGCTCTTTATAAAGATACGTTAGCTAGAGAGAAGGTAGAGGGCGGTAGTACCATTACGCAGCAACTCGCTAAAAACGTCTTTTTAACTCGTGAAAAAACATTTACGCGCAAATTGAAGGAAGTCGCAATTTCTCTTCAATTAGAGCAAAAATATACGAAGCAACAAATTCTTGAAATGTATATGAATCATATTTATTTTGGTCATGGGGCTTACGGTATTCAAGCGGCAGCAAAGTTGTATTTTAATAAAAATGTTGAGGATTTAACAGTAGAGGAAGGGGCAATGCTTGCAGGCCTTCCGAAGTCACCAAACGGATATTCACCGTACTATTCTGCAGAGAAGAGTAAGGAACGCCGCGATCTAGTATTGTCACTTATGCATAAACAAGGCTATTTGACTGCAGAAGAAAGCGTTCGTTATCAAGGGAAGACAATTGCTCTATATAAAAATTTAGATGAGAATGAGCTTGCATATATGCCGTATATTGATATGGTCATAGATGAAGCCGCTCGTTTATACGGGTTGTCTCATCAAGAAGTACTTCGCGGAGGATATACGTTTGTCGTACCTATGGATGAAAAGATTCAAAAGGTAGCATATAACCAGTTTCAAGATGCAAGGAATTTTCCTGGGAAAGAAGAAGGGGCGCAAGGTGCTTTCTTATTAATGGATAATCGTACGGGAGGGATTAAAGCGGCGATTGGGGGAAGAAAGTACGTCCCGAGAGGATTTAATCGTGTTTTTGCCAAAAGGCAGCCCGGATCTGTTTTAAAACCACTTATCGTTTATGCACCAGCACTAGAAACGAAAAAGTATAATCCGTATTCTTTATTAACAAATGAAAGAAATTCTTTTGAAGGGTATGAACCTCGAAATTATAATCATGAGTATTCAAAAGAAATGACGATGTATGATGCGATTTTAGAGTCGGCAAACGTACCGGCAGTTTCTTTATTAAATGAGTTAGGGGTAGAAGAAGGAAAGCAATATTTAGAAAAAGGAAATGTCCATATTGCAGATGCTGGTTTAAGTACAGCGCTTGGGGGACTAAAAAATGGCGTTTCAACATTTGATCTTGTAAAAATGTATCGTTCATTTTTAGCAAATGGAAATATTATTGAGCCGCACGTTATTGATAAAGTATTAAATAGACACGGTGCAGTCATTGGGGAATCTCCAAAAGTAGAGACGAAAATCTTCTCGAAGCAGACAGCATGGTATATGACGAAAATGTTAGAAGGAGTTGTGAAGGAAGGAACAGCGAGAGCTGGTGTATATAACGGTGCGTTAGCTGGAAAAACGGGTACAACTTCATTGCCAAATGACGATAAGGGAGCAAGAGATATGTGGTTCGTCGGCTATACACCTAACTTAGTAGGCGCTGTTTGGATTGGTTATGACCGTACGGATAAGGAGCATCAGTTGCAAGGAGAAAGTGCATCTGCGACAAAATTGTTTAAGAAAATTTTAACGAAGGCTAATGTAGAACATAAAGAGAAGTTTATGAAGCCTGAAGGTGTGGAAACAATCGGCGCTCCGATTCGACTGCGCAAAATTGAAGATGTAAAAATGAAACTATCATTTAGCCCTTTCGGTTTATTTAAAGCAAAATTAAGTTGGACGCCACTTCCAGATAACAGAATTATGTACCGAATCTATAGAGTGGAGAACGGAATTCATACACATGTTAGCACTGTAAATGGTGCTGGGGAATATGAGGAAAAGTTCGTTAACATATTTTCAAAACCGAGCTTTTACGTTGTACCATATAATACACAAACGAATCGTGAAGGAGAAAAGTCAAAAGTAGCTAAACCATAGTTTTTCTCTGTGTTATAATAAGAATGTTGTGAAAATAGTAAGCGTTTTTAAGAATGTTTGTGTCAATTTAATGAACAACGTACATAATATTATGCATTTTGTTTTTACAAGCTGTATAGTAAAAAAAGATAAATATCGAACGTATTCGAAGCATTGGTAAGGAAGGGAGCAAGGGTCTTGGTAAGAACTATAAATGAGACATTTTTAAAAGCATGTAGGGGGGAACGTACCGATTATGTACCAGCATGGTATATGCGTCAAGCAGGTCGTTCACAGCCGGAATATAGAAAGATTAAAGAAAAGTATTCTTTATTTGAAATTACACATAATCCAGAGTTATGTGCTTACGTTACAAAATTGCCGGTTGATCAATATAACGTAGACGCAGCAATTCTTTATAAAGATATTATGTCACCACTACCTGCAATTGGTGTGGATGTAGAAATTAAATCAGGTATTGGCCCAGTTATTGATAATCCAATCCGTTCTTTACAAGACGTAGAAAAACTAGGGGAAATCAATCCAGAAGATGACGTACCGTACATACTAGATACAATTCGTTTATTAACGACAGAAATGTTAGACGTACCGTTAATCGGTTTTTCAGGAGCTCCATTTACATTAGCGAGCTATATGATTGAAGGCGGTCCATCTCGTAACTACCATAATACGAAAGCGTTCATGTATGCAGAGCCAAAAGCTTGGTTCGCTTTAATGGATAAACTAGCAGATATGGTTATTACATATTTAAAAGCGCAAATAAACGCAGGAGCAAAAGCAGTTCAAATTTTCGATTCTTGGGTTGGAACAGTAAATGTAGCAGATTATCGCGTATTTATTAAACCAGCAATGGAGCGTATTTTTGCAGAAGTTCGTAAGATGGGTGTACCGATGATTATGCACGGCGTAGGAGCTGCACACTTAGTGAATGAGTGGCACGACTTACCGCTTGATGTAGTCGGCTTAGACTGGCGCTTACCGATTGAAGAAGCACGTGCACGTGGCGTTCATAAGGCGGTACAAGGTAATATGGACCCTTCATTCTTACTTGCACCATGGTCTGTTATTGAAGAACATGTAAAAGGTATTTTAGATCAAGGGATGAAACAGCCGGGTTATATCTTTAACTTAGGTCACGGTGTATTCCCAGAAGTAAATCCGGATACATTAAAACGTTTAACTACATTTATTCATGAATACTCTAAAGGGCAGTTAGCGAAGTAAAGGAGAATTGCTGTATGAAAAAGAAAATTGGTTTGCTTGTAATGGCATACGGAACGCCATATAAAGAAGAAGATATTGAACGTTACTATACACATATTCGTAGAGGAAGAAAGCCAAGTCCTGAAATGCTGGAAGATTTAACAGAGCGTTACCGTGCAATTGGTGGTATTTCTCCTTTAGCTACTATTACATTAGAGCAAGCTAAGAAGTTAGAACAGCGTTTAAATGAAGTACAAGATGAAGTAGAGTACCATATGTATCTTGGTTTAAAACATATTGAACCGTTTATTGAAGATGCGGTGAAAGATATGCATAACGACGGAATACAAGATGCAATCGCACTTGTTCTTGCACCTCACTATTCTACGTTTAGCGTGAAATCATACGTTGGACGAGCACAAGAAGAAGCTGAGAAACTTGGAAACTTAACAATTCACGGCATTGATAGCTGGTATAAAGAGCCGAAATTCATCCAGTACTGGGTTGATGCAGTGAAAGGTATATATAACGGTATGTCAGATGCAGAGCGTGAAAAAGCAGTATTAATCGTATCTGCACATAGCTTACCAGAGAAAATTATTGCAATGGGCGATCCATATCCAGATCAATTAAATGAAACAGCGGATTATATCGCGCGCGGAGCTGAAGTAGCAAACTATGCAGTAGGCTGGCAAAGTGCAGGAAACACACCAGATCCTTGGATTGGTCCAGATGTACAAGATTTAACGAGAGAACTAAATGAAAAACACGGTTATACTTCATTCGTATATGCACCAGTTGGATTTGTTGCGGAACATTTAGAAGTTTTATATGACAACGACTTTGAGTGTAAAGTTGTAACGGATGAAATTGGTGCGAAATATTATCGTCCAGAAATGCCAAATGCATCGGACGCATTTATTGATTGTTTAACAGATGTTGTATTAAAGAAAAAAGAATCTGTACTGTAAGAAGAAAGGGGGAGCCTGCTTGAGGAAAAAAGTTGTGATCGTCGGCGGAGGCATCACTGGATTAACAGCAATGTATAACTTACAAAAAAATATTCATGAAAAAAACTTGCCGATTGATACATTACTTATAGAAGCATCGGGTAAACTTGGCGGAAAAATTCAAACCGTTCGAAAAGATGGATTTACAATTGAGCGCGGACCGGATTCTTTCTTAGCACGAAAAGAAAGTGCAGCTAGATTAGTGAAAGAATTAGGTCTTGGCGATGAACTTGTAAATAATCAAGCCGGTCAATCATTTATCCTCGTAAACAATCGGTTACATAAAATGCCGAATGGATCAATGATGGGAATTCCAACGCAAATTACGCCGTTTCTATTTTCCGGGCTGTTCTCCCCAATTGGTAAACTAAGAGCTGGTTTTGATCTATTAATGCCGAGGTCAAAGCCAGTATCTGACCAATCACTCGGACAATTTTTCAGACATCGTCTTGGAAACGAAGTGGTTGAAAACTTAATAGAACCGTTACTATCGGGTATTTATGCAGGGGATATTGATGAAATGAGCTTAATGTCAACATTCCCGCAAATGTATCAGATTGAGCAGAAACATCGCAGTATTTCACTCGGTATGCGTACGCTCGCTCCGAAAGAAGAGAAAGCTGAACCGAAAAAGGGAATGTTCCAAACAGTGAAAACAGGTTTAGAATCTATCGTAAAATCTCTCGAAGCAAAGATGCATGAAGGTACGATAATAAAGGGAACTCGCATTGAAAAAGTTGCAAAACAGGGTGATGGTTATACAATTACTCTTAGTAACGGAAAAGAAATAGAAGCGGACGCCATCGTAGTGGCAACTTCGCATAAAGTATTGCCGTCCATGTTTGCTCAGTACAAGCAGTTTCGTTTCTTCCGTAATATTCCATCCACATCCGTTGCGAATGTGGCACTTGCTTTCCAAAAGTCTGCAATCCAGCGCGATATTAATGGTACAGGATTTGTCGTATCACGAAATAGCGATTACACCATTACAGCATGTACGTGGACGCATAAAAAATGGCCGCATACAACGCCAGAAGGAAAAACACTCCTTCGTTGCTACGTTGGACGTGCTGGTGATGAAGCGGTTGTAGAACAAACTGAAGAAGAACTCGTTCAGTTCGTACTAGAAGATTTAAAGAAGACGATGGATATTACAGAGGATCCAGAGTTTACAATCGTAAGTCGCTGGAAAGAAGCGATGCCTCAATATACAGTAGGCCATAACGAGCGAATGAAACAGCTCACAACATTTATGGAGAAAGAGTTGCCAGGTATATACTTGGCAGGTAGCTCCTATGCTGGCGCTGGACTTCCAGACTGTATTAATCAAGGTGAGGAAGCTGCAAAGCGTGTATTATCTCATTTGGAGAAAGTAATAGATGCTGAATTAATCGCACAATAAATTATAAGAAACGCCTTCAATCATATTGAAGGCGTTTCGTTTATTATATAAAATACTTATTCGCCAATAAACATATATAAGTTATTTGGCTTTATAACAGCATCTCCTGCATAAATAACCCACTCTGTTAAGTTATCAAAATCTAAATGATAACTATTTCCTTCACTCATATCTTCTATGAAATATGGTTCATTAATGAGTATTCCTTGAATGAAATCTTCCGTAATGTTTTGCATTTCAAACCACATATGTTCACTTTTTCCTTCTTCGTAGGAGACACCAAACTTAGCAAGGAAACGAAAATCTTCATTTGATTGTTCAATGTGAAAAATGTTGCTGAAATACCCGAAAGTATTTTTCGCATTGTAAGCCATACGATCGGTTTCACTATTTGTTTTATAGAACATGAGCCCTGTAGCTTCCTCGTGTTCTTTGAAAAAACTTTCAATATATTCTTCTGAAGTATTAAATTTGAATAAGAGAACGGATGGAGATTGATGGTATTCATCTCGGGCATCCATTCCGCCTAAGAATGTATTTTGTGCATCTATTGGTTGTAGTTTCACTTCCTCATCTTCGATTGAAGATAATTGGTCCATACTCGTTTTATGCCCTATATAAGATAATCCTTTTTCCCACGGAACAGCGACTGTATGTATAGAACCTTGCTGACTATGCGCGATAACGATAGGCTCATTCATAGGGACTTGTCCATTCTCAACGGCATTATTAGCAAATGTTTGAAAGAGATCGCTAATGCCGTAGTAGGAAGAAATGCGATTTGGAATAATTAACTCTATTTCAGTTACGCCTGCTCTTAAAAGACCATGTGTATGAAACCAATATTGCGTAGGCTCACCGTCTTTATCGTCTTCATAAACGGAATGAATAACGTATAAGTCAGGAATGTCAGGTAATAATTCATTTTCAACGTGATATTCAATATAGCTTCTAGATATCACTTTCATTGCTGCACTTGAATCGATTACAAATAACAAATCTGGGGAGAGATTCCATAAGAACTGTAACTGCTGGAAAAAGCAGTCCAGTACATCGCCTACAAATAGCGTACGAGTGAAAATTTCAGTGCCGAAAGCTGCATCTTCAAAATTACGATCTACGATTGTAGCATCTTGTCTATTGTACATTTTATATCCTTCTGGATCGTTCGGTTCATCAATATGCAGTTCATACGGTATGACTGTTTCACCCATATGTAATTCAACAATAAGGCTTGTCTCATCACTATAAACAATTTTTAAATCATCAACTTTAGTAGCGATCGTTTCTAGTCGCTGTTTTAACTGCTCAATTGTAATTCTAGTTGGTATAACGGCAATCATATCTGAAAAATGACGTTCTAATGTTCCATTCATAGCTGCGCGGTATGTTTCTGTTTGCACTTCCATCCAATCACTCCTATTCAAATGAATCCATTTTACATGCCAATTAAATGTCGATATTTTCTGTTTTCTCTCTCTAACATTATAGAGTGTATTTGTAGAAGGTGTAAAATTATTATTTTGTATTATAGTTTGAAAGCTTGTAAATTAAATAAATCTTTTGTAAAATTTGTCGAAATATAGTTCTATATAACGAATCATTTGTTATGATAGAAATGCTGAGAAAATATGAAATAGAGAGAGGAAAATGGCTGTGAAGAAATTGTTAAGTGTCTTTTTATCATTCTTGCTATTGCTTTCATTTACTGGAACTTTAGCGCAAGCAGAAGAAACTGCTTCTATGTCAGTAGAAAAAGCAATTCAAGTATTTAAGCAGCAAGGGAAAACGAAGGGGATAGTAGAAGGATATATTGTTGGATATACGCAAAGTTCTTCTAAATATACGAAGGATCCAGCTAAGTTTGATGATACAAACGTAGCAATTGCAGATTCGCCAAACGAAACGAATCCAGACAAAATCATGCCCGTTCAGTTACCGAAAGGTGATGTGAGAACGGCAGTGAATGTAAAAGATCACCCTGAAAATATCGGGAAGAAAGTTAGTTTGACTGGGACCCTTGAATTATATTTTAGTAACCCAGGTCTAAAATCAGTAACAGCTTATAAGTTTCAAGGTGAAGGACAAAACCGTGTTAGCGATGTAGTAGCTTCACCGAACGGTGGAGAAGTTGCTAAAGGAACAGCGGTAACATTAACGACGAATACAGAAGGCGCAACAATCTACTATACGTTAGATGGCTCTAATCCTACTAATAAAAGCGTTCGTTATAATGGACAAATTATAGTGAATGAAAATAGTGTAGTGAAAGCAATCGCAGAAAAAGAAGGACTTACTCCTTCAGCAATTTCGACATTTTCATTTATTATCGTAAATAATGAACAGGTTCGTATTCATGACATTCAAGGGAAATCACATATGTCTCCTTACAACGGGAAGAAAGTAAACAATGTGGAAGGCGTTGTCACAGCGCTTGATAAAAACGGCTTTTATATAGAAGATAATCAGCCAGATAATGATCCAGCTACTTCAGAAGGTATGTACGTATATAAAAAAGATGTGAATGTAGCAGTAGGAGATCTTATTCAAGTTGATGGAGTAGTAGAAGAATATGTTGGACCAGGATATGCAGAACGATTTGAAACAGACTTAACGACGACTGAAATTAAAGCGAGCCGCGTTGCTGTAATCGCAAAAGATCAATCTTTGCCAGCACCGATTGTACTTGGGGAAAACGGTGTGAAAATCCCGGACCAGATTATTGATAATGATGCATTTGGTTTATTTGATCCAAATGAAGATGCAATCGACTTCTATGAAAGTATAGAAGGTATGCGTGTTACGATGCCAACACCAAAAATTATTACACCTCAGAAAAACGGAAATTTATATGTAACAGTAAAAAATGGTGGAGATAAAATAGTAACACAATATGGCACACCTCTATTAGATGAAAATCAATTAAACCCAGAGCGCCTTTCTGTAAAAGTACCTCGCGATTATGTAGCAAAAGTAGGAGATACTTTTACTGGAGATATAACAGGGGTAGTAGGATATGATTACGGTTCTTTCCGTATTTCGCCAATAACAGAACTGCCAGCTGTAGTGGATGGTGGATTTAAGCAAGTAGGGGCAAATATTCAGCCACGTCTTGATAAGTTAACGGTTGCTACATATAACATTGAAAACTTCTCAGCGAATAAAAAAGAAACAACTGATGAAAAAGTAAAAGCGTTAGCGTATTCTATTAAATACAACTTAAAAATGCCAGATATTATCGGTGTAGAGGAAATGCAAGATAATAACGGATCAATTAATGACGGTACAACAGATGCGTCATTAAGCGCAAAACGTATCATTGATGCAGTTCTAGAAATTCGTGGACCGAAGTATGAGTATGTAGAAATCGCTCCAAACAATAATCAAGATGGAGGAGCACCAGGAGCGAATATTCGCGTCGGCTTCTTCTATAATCCATCACGCGTGAAATTAGCGACGGTACCGAAGTTACTTGATAAAAATGTTGTTCGTATTGGAGACGAAAATCCATTGTTTGAAAGTACACGTAAACCGCTAGCGGCAGAATTTACGTTCCAAGGACAAAACATTGTTGTCGTTGCAAATCACTTAAACTCAAAACTAGGAGATGCAACGCCATTTGGAAAAGTGCAGCCGCTCGTATTAAAGAGTGAAGACAAACGAATTCAGTTAGCACAAGAAGTAAATTATTTCGTGCAAGGAATTCAGAAAAAGAATACAAATGCACCAGTTGTTGTGTTAGGTGATATGAACGATTTCGAATTCTCTAAACCACTAAAAACACTAGAGGGAACAATCTTAAAAGATATGTTAAACACAGTGCCGAAAGAGAATCGTTACACGTACATTCACGAAGGAAATGCACAAGTATTAGATCATATTTTAGTAACAAACAATATCGCACCACACACAATTGTAGACCCAGTACATTTAAACTCAAACATTATGAAAGAACACGGACGTGTAAGTGACCACGACCCAGTACTTGCTCAAATTGATTTGAAGAAGGCTTCTTAAAGTGGGGAACGCTTAGGTGACTAAGCGTTCTTTTTTTGCATTGTTATAGAATAGTATAAAGAGATGATTCCTTTTTTTGTAATCTAACGATAAAATTGATTGAATATTTAGTTTTTAATAAGAAGGACAACAATGCAGTTACAAATAAATGGAAAGGTAATGAATCAGTTTGCAATTTTTTTTAGTACGATCATCATGCTTCAGTTTGTAGCTGATATAACAGGACTTACAAGCAATCTAGATATTACGTATAACTTAATACATACAGCAGCTTCTTATATAACATTTAGTTTGGCGGTTATTTTCACTTTAATAGGTGCAAGAAGAGAATTAAGTAAATATGCAATTGTTTCATTATGTTTAGTTGTAGGTATTAAAGCGATTTATTTTGTAGCGGTCGTTATTTTATGGGGGTTGGCAGGTACGCCATAAGTGAATAGTAAATAAACCCTAATTTCCAATATAGTAAGGAAATTAGGGTTTTATTATACTTGAAACGCTTTTCTACACCGCTCTCTTTTTTGCAGTCTTCTTTTATATTTTTTTCTATCCCGCTTTACTCCTTGTATATACATAAGTAAGCTAACGAAAAGGAAGAAAGCACATTGCGTCATTAAAATATATGGTGACATGCCTTGCAATGGTTGTTTCGGATCATATAAATGAAAAGGTGCTCCGCCTATTGAAGGAAGTATTGTATTTAGCAGGACGTAAGGAATGGAGGCGGCTGCAAATGGAAAGAGAATTGCCATATAGTCTTTTTGTGACCATACAGATGCGGCAAGTCCTAAAAGGGCCATTAAACCTGCAAATAAAAAATTAATTCCGATATATACAGCAATGTAAGTGAGAGGCGCATCAAAATATAGGTTTGCGAACATTCCATCAGCATTTATGATGCCTGAACCAACCGTAGGTGTTCCGTCTGGAATGGTTAATTTGCAAAATAATAACGATAAGATGAATGGAAGTGTATAAAGAAATCCTCCGCAAAAAAACGTAACGATATATTTCGCTACTGAATAAGGAAATATAGAAATCCCCTTACTCACAAACGGTTTAAAACCATCGGACTTATCCGAATTGTAACTTGTACTAAAGGGGAAACTCGCAATAACTGGCATTAATAATAAATAAACATCCATTTCATTGTCGCGAAATCCAATCCATTTTAAATCTGTTGATATAGGACCATTTGCTGCGTTTCCTAAATAACGAATTACATAATAATAGTGATAAATGCAAATAAGAACGAATCCACTAAGCATCATAATTAAAGAAATACGACTACAAAAAGCTTGCTTTATATTTAAACGAAGTGCACGCATCATGACTGAAAAAGCCTCCACTGTTTTGATAAACTTGTCTATTTTCTATATTACTATTAATTGTAAAGATTTTCTTGTTTTTTTATTTGATTATTTGAAAAAGAGGAATTTTGTTGTTGGTAAGTAAGGTTTAGCTGAAATTAATTTTTCTAAAATATGGTTGACAATTAAGTATTACATTTGTAATCTTAATTATAGATTACAAATGTAATACTTAGGAGTGAAATATACTATGACAAATCAATTACCTAAAATATCTGAAGCAGAATTAGAAATTATGAAAGTGCTTTGGTCGAATTCTCCGCAAACAGCGAATGAAATTATAGAAGAACTGGAAGATGCAATGGACTGGAAACCGAAAACAATCCGCACATTAATTAATCGATTAGTGCAAAAGGAAGCCGTTTCTTACCATCAAGATAAAGGGCGTATGTACGCTTATTACCCGTTAGTATCACAAGATAATTATTTGCAAGTGGAAACGAAATCTTTACTAAAGCGTTTTTGCGGTGCAGCGTTTAAGCCATTACTTGTTAATTTCTTAAAAGAGGAGAAATTATCTTCAGAAGATATTAATGAATTAAAACGCATTTTAGATGAGAAGACAGAGGAGAATAAGAGGAAGGATCGATAAAAATGATAAACACGCTTATAAATGTATACCTTCCTCATTTTTTTGATTGGCTTATAGAAACGTCACTTATGGCTAGCATATTAGTCGGATTTATTTTATGTATAAAAGTTCTATTCAGAAATAAATTAACCCCCCGGTGGCAATATATGCTGTGGATCATATTAATGATAAGACTCCTTTTACCGTGGTCGCCAGATAGCTCTTATAGCATTTACTCATTACTTTCTTATAGTTCTAGCGTATCGGAAGTTATTCCAAAAAATATGCCGGCTACTGAGAATATAGTGAATATAGAAAGCGACCGAAAAGTGGAATTGGAATCAAATTCTAAAATGGTGACAAAAACTAGCGAACCGGAAGTAAAAGTCAGTTCGGAAAAACAGACTACATTTTCTTTATACAAACTTGCTTTGTATGTGTGGCTAGCTGGGGTAATCATATTAGCAGCCATCACGTTTCTTACAAATAGACGTTTATATTCTTACATAAAGAAACAACCGGATATTACGGACGAACAGGTCACTACAGTGTTTAATCGCTGTAAGCAGTCTATGAAAATGAAGAAGGCAGTTTCATTACGTCTTGCAGGAAAGATTGCAAGTCCAACGGTTTTTAGTTTCTTTCGCCCGAAAGTATTACTATCAAAAAAACATATGAAAGTATTAAATGAACAACAATTACAATATGTCTTTTACCATGAGTTAGCTCATATTAAGAGAAACGATGTAGCTGTAAATTGGATTATGTACAGTTTAATCCTATTAAATTGGTTCAATCCAATTCTTTGGTACGCCTATTTTTGTATGCGAGAAGATCAAGAATTAGCCTGTGATGCATATGCACTTACTTTTATAGATAAAGAGGAACAAATTGCATACGGTCATACAATTATTACCCTTTTAGAACACTATTCCTATCAAGTACCAAGCCTAGCAAATTTAAGTAGAAATAAACGAACACTAAAAAGGAGAATCATTATGATTAAAAAATTCCAAAAGAAATCGTATCGTCTTTCTTTACTTGGAGTTATTGCGATAGCAGCTATAGCAGGCGGATTTTTATTAAATGCAAGGATAACTGAGGGAGATGAAAGACAAAAGGAAAAGGTTGTAGAAAACAAGCAATATAAACCTGCATTTGAAAAAGCGATAGAAACAGTATATGGTACACCAGAGAATGCAAGTAGAGAATGGGGTATGTCGATAAAATCATATAAAAGAGATACAGATTTTTTGTATTTGGCAGAAAAGAATTTTACAAAAGAAGAATTTGAACAATATGTCCAATTATTTAAAGAGGCTAGCGAAATTCAGAAAAAAGCAATGGTTAAGAAAAATGTGCCTGAGAATTATGATGGAGATACAAAGGAATATAAACCTGAACGCTTGAAGAAAGCTGATCAAGAAAGACTAGCTACTATTCAGAAGAAATTAAAACCTTTTGATGATAAATTGCAGAAGTCTTTAACATATACTATGGAAGAAGCAAAAGAACATGTACCGTATCAAATTAAGCAGCCGACTTATATACCTGAAGGTTATGAGTTAAAGAGAGAGTGGGCTGACTCATATTTTGGAAGAGACGTAGAATTAGTTATTAAATCAGAATATACAAAAGGAAAATATGGTTTTACGATTTATCAGTCAAGGATGTATATGGATGGTAATGGTAATGGCACTAAGGATCCGCTACACTATATGATGCCTGGAGTAGAGAATCTAGAAAGTTATAGTTTAGATGGGAAAGAAATGGTATATAATAAATCTTCTCATGGAGAGGGGAAGTTAAGAGGCCTTAAAATGTTTGTACCAGCACAAGGTAAGAATAGTGATTATCAAATTGTCATAGTGAATGATATTTTTACAAGAGATACAAAGATATACGAAGAGATAATCGATGATGAGCTAACTAAGAAAGAAATGGAGAAAATATTACTTTCTATGTCAAAATAATAGACAGTGTTCTTAAACCTTTGGTTTTAAGAACACTGTCTATTTTATTAAATTTCTAGTGGGATCTAGTCAGCAATTATTTACGAATATATTCTAGCTTTCCATACAAGTATACTTTTTGATAAACTATGGAAAGTATGATATACACTGACTGAAATTTTTTTATACTGGAAATAATAAAAAGAGAACTTGTATAGAATGTAAGCGTGTGGTAATATCAAAGATGTACTGATTGACTATATTATCCAATTGGTCATTTTTGGAGGTGATGATGTGGCAATAGATCGAAAACGTTCTATTATTGAAGCTGCAACAAAGTCTTTTTCAGCGTTCGGTTATAAAGCAACAACGATGGATCAAGTAGCGAAGTTAGCGAATGTAGGAAAAGGAACGATTTATACTTTTTTCAAAAATAAAGAAGAGCTATTTGGTGAAATTATTTCTAATTTAATTACAGAAATGAAGCAAGTTGCAGAAAGTGCAATTCGTTCAGATGTTTCATTTTTTGAAAATGTACATAGAGCATTATATAGCATCTTGGAATTTAGAAAAGAACATCAGCTTATGATTAAATTAATTCAAGAAGAGCGCGATATGGGAACGAAAGAAGTACAAGAAGTTATGCAACAAGTTGATGTGGAAATCGTTTCTGTTATTCAATCGTATTTAAAGATTGCGATTGAAAAAGGTGAAATTAGCAAATGTGATCCAGAAATTACAGCATTTATTATGCTTCGTCTATATGTATCGCTTATTTTTGATTGGGAAAAAAATCATGAACCGCTAGAAAAAGAAAAAATTGCAGAGTTATTTGAACTTTATTTACTAAAAGGATTGTCAAACTAAGATAATCCTTTTAATTTTATAAAAAAATGACCAAATGAACAATGTGGTCATATATTTAAATTAAGGGGGGATATAGAAAAAATATAATCATAATGAGAAAAAGTTGCATAGTAATAAATTCGTGGATAAGGCATATGTATGAACAAGTATAGCCTTTTTGTTTGGGTAAAAATGACTATATGAACATTTTGGTCATTTTATAAAAGGGGGAGAAATTATGAAAGGGAATCAGTTACTTCGGAAAGAGTTCACGGAAATTATCAAAAGTAAAAAAATATTAATTCCAATTATTGCGGTCTTATTCGTACCGATTTTATATGCAGGGATGTTTTTGTGGGCCTTTTGGGATCCGTATAAACAGTTAGATGACTTACCAGTTGCAGTAGTCAATTTAGATAAAGGCGCAGTATTTGATGGGAAACCAATTGAGGTCGGAAAAGGGCTCGTTGATAATTTAAAAGATAATAAAAGTTTTAAATGGGAGTTCGTAAGTGAAAAAGAAGCAAAGAAAGGAATGGAAGGTAGAAAGTATTACATGTTAGTGCGCATTCCAGATGACTTCTCAAGTAACGCTACAACGTTACTAAAAGACAATCCAAAGCCATTAAACTTAGAGTACATTCCAAACGAAAGCTTAAACTTCTTATCTTCACAAATTGGAGGAACAGCCATTGAAAAGATTAAAACTGAAGTATCAAGCACGTTAACGAAAACATATGCAGAGAAAATGTTTGATTCCATTCAAGACGTCTCAAAAGGATTAGCAGATGGGGCGGAAGGAGCAAATAAACTACACGACGGATCAAGTGAGCTGCATGATGGTTCAAGTAAAGTGACGGATGGCCTTCATACACTTCAAGGGAAATCTGGGGAGATACAGACAGGTGTAGGGAAACTATTTGATGGGTCTGGGAAAGTAACAGCAGGTTTAAATACGTTAAATAGCAAAACAGGTGAAATGCAAATAGGTATTGGGAAATTAGTAGATGGGTCAGGAAAAGTAACGAACGGTTTAAATACGTTAAATAGTAAAACAAGTGAGATGCAAGCAGGTATCGGAAAATTAGTAGATGGATCAGGAAAAGTAACAGACGGTTTAAATACGTTAAATAGCAAAACGGGTGAAATGCAAAAAGGAATTGGTGAATTGCATGATGGATCTGAGAAACTGACTGGTGGCTTGAACAAACTAGTAAGTAAATCCGGCGAATTACAAACAGGAACAACTGATCTATCAAATGGTATGGAACAACTGGTTGGGGGACAAAACCAATTAGAGGTAGCTTCTCAAAAAATTGAAAAGGGTTTGCAAGATTTAAATAGTAAAGTGAAAAGTTCTGCTGCAGGTTTAGAGGAAATACAGTCGAAAGGCCCTTCTATATTGAATACAGTAAATGAGAAAATAGATGGAGCTGGGGCGAATGTAAATCAGTTAAATGAACTTACACAATCAACGGCAGGAGATGCCAAAAATGCAGAACAAGAGGTAGTGAATTTACAAAAGCGAATTGAAAGTTTACCGAAAGAATATCAAGAACAGTTACAACCATTCATAACAAGTGCTGTAAAAAGTACAGCGACAGTTCAGCAAAAAGCTGCCGGGGTAGCAGGTGGAACAAATAAATTAAATGAAGAAGTAAAACAATTAAAAGGTGAAATAAATCAAAAAACAAGTGATGCACAAAACAAACTACCGAATACAGCGAAATTGGACTCTTTAACAGAGGGTATTGAGAAATTAGCCAGTGCACAAAAAGGATTTGTTGAAAATTTCCAAGGGTTTGGTAAGAATTTAAATGTAGCAAAAGAAGGCGCAAATAAATTTAAAAATGAATCCGGTCAATTAATTGATGCGATAAATCAATTAGCAGATGGCTCGGGTAAAGTAACAGGCGGTTTAGGTGCATTATCTGCAGGAGCAAATCAAATGGCAGGTGGTGTACATCAATTAGCAGATGGCTCAAGTCAAGTAACAGGCGGCCTAGGTCAATTATCTGCAGGAGCAAACCAAATGGCAGGTGGAGTAAATCAATTAGCAGATGGCTCGAGTAAAGTAACAGGCGGTTTAGGTACATTATCTGTAGGAGCAAATCAAATGGCAGGTGGAGTAAATCAATTAGCAGACGGCTCCGGTCAAGTAACAACAGGCTTAGGCACATTATCAACTGGCTCAACCCAGCTAATCGACGGCGTAAATAAACTAGCAGATGGGTCAGGAAAAGTAACAGATGGTCTCGTAAAAGTAAACGACGGTTCAGGTGAACTTGCAGAGAAACTTGGCGAAGGGGCAGAGAAAACTGGGGAAGTAAAAGGAACGGATAAAACGTATGATATGTTTGCAAGTCCTGTAAAAGTGAAGACAGAGAAAATGGCGGAAGTTCCTAACTACGGAACTGGATTTACGCCGTATTTCTTATCACTCGGTTTATTTGTTGGGGCATTATTATTATCTATCGTATACCCATTACGTGATACAGTAGGCGTTCCAAAATCAGGATTTAGTTGGTTTATTAGTAAGTTCGGTGTTTTACTATCAGTTGGTATTATTCAAGCGATAGTAGCAGATGTTATATTACTGTTCGGATTAGGTGTAGAAGTACAAAGCATTCCATACTTCATACTCTTTAGCATCATTACAAGTTTAGCCTTTATCGCATTAATTCAATGTTTAGTAACAGCATTTGGTGATGCAGGCCGTTTTATCGCCATCATCACATTAATTATGCAGCTTACAACAAGTGCCGGAACATTCCCACTAGAATTGATTCCGAAGTTTTTACAACCATTCAATGCTTGGTTACCGATGACATACTCTGTATCAGGATTGAAAGCAGTCGTATCGAGTGGAGACTTTGACTTCATGTGGAAAAACATAGGAATACTCATGATTTTTATCGTTGTATTATCATTTGGAACAATCGTTTCTTTAACTTTGATGCACAAACGAAAATTTAAAAATGTGCTTGAAAATCAATCGGTTGAAGCGTAGATAAAAGCACCTTTTTGGTGCTTTTTTTATTAGTTTTGTTTTATCCCGCTTTAATGATGGGCAGTAAGACCAAACCTCAAAATTCAGCGAAAGCAAAGAAGTTAGGTGGGGATCAACTGCCCATTAAAGCCCGATTGGTGAGGGCTAATAATCAGTGGGGGATGAAGAAACCCCCACTGATTAAAGTTTCACTTCATTGGTTGAGAAAGTTCATTTGTTTTTCTGTTTTTACGGAACAAGTATATAACGATACTTATAAGAATAATTGTAGCTACAATCCAAATAAATGGACCATATTTTTCAGCAAAAGTATATAGTTTCATATTACTAGCAATTTCCTCTTTTGTTTTTCCTATTAGAATTTCAGAACCACTATACCCTTCAAGGGTATCCCCCTTTTTTATGCCAAAAATAAGAGTGTCTGATTTGTTTTCTATTCCCGTATATCGGTATCCTTTACTTTTAATTGTTAATTGAGTATCATCCTTTTTTAGTGAGTAATCTTCGATGGAAATATCTTTTCCTGACAGTGTAATTGGTTCCATCGAAAAACGAATTTCTTTTAATGCAGGAAGAACCTCATTATTTAGTAAGAGCTGCTTTGCAATATGTTGCTCTGTATCAATGTTTATCCAATTTGCTTTTCTTCGTTTATACGTATTAATTTCAAGGAGTGCGAATTCTTTATTTTGAAGTTTTTCCTCTGTAATAGGTTGCGCAGTAGTTAATGCTCCTTTTAATAAAATCACACCGTCTTTTGCAGATTGAAATGAAGAGACTTCTTTCGTTTCTTTTAATGTATTGATAGCACTTCTATAATCTTCTTTTCCTAAAAGAACAGCTCCTGTATGTACGGTTAAAATAAGATATAGAATGCTTAATACTATAATAGCTTTTTTCACTATGTACCCTCCAAAGTATGTATAAGTTAATTGTAACATAATTTACCATTTTTAATTTGTTAATTTGAATAATAGGTTGCAAATGTAAAAGTGGTAAGTCAGTTTGAAGAAAGTGTGGGTGAGAGGAGTAAAAATGAAAAGGAATTCCATAATAGGAAACCAGAAGATACAAAGAAAATAGATAGTAGAATATATACGTCTGTCGTAGTAGCTTCATTATCGAATAAGAGAGGAAGCAGTGTTGAAGCACCTATGGTGAAAAATAGCAAAAAAGATAATGAATAAGAAAAATTTATCAATTTTAGAGTGAAATATCATTTATAATCATCCTTCTCCTTAATTTCACCATATCGCATGTGCAGTTTAAACGAAAGAAAAGGATTTACAACAATTTACAGAGAAAACTAGAATAGAGGAGTTGATATGATGAAAGGAAATCTTACTTATTATTTTATCTTAAATCCGCTAATCATCTTTCTTGTTTACGCCCTTTCACCTATCTTATTTCATAAAGAAAAATATATAAATATGAAAGATGCACTAGGAATACTTGTAGTTTACTATGTGCTTATTAGTGGGTATTACTTTATGGATGTTGTAAGTGAAAGAATGAAGAAGAATAGTAAGGACAAACAATAAAGTTTTGTTGTATAAAAATTAATGGAGGACAATAAAATGACTGAAAGTGACATGAAATTTAGGGATACGACCATTCGTAACTTTTTCGATAAAGAGGATCGTTTAAAATCGATTCCAGGTCAAAAGAAGAAGAAACTAGTATTGTTAGAGCATTTAATTAGCAAGTTAGATGCTGGAAATCAATATACAGAAAAAGAAATGAATACATTTATAAAACAATATCATGATGATTTTTGTACAATTAGACGTGAATTTATTGTACATAGGTTTATGGATAGAGAGGATAATATGTACCGTATAAACGGGAGAGAAGTTTGGACGAAGTGGGAGGAGTTAAAATAATGAATCAGCGAGGGGATTCCCGCTGATTATAAGCCTGTGCTAGTCTTGCTGTTTCTTTGTAGTAAGTCTATGAACGCTTCAACATTCGAACTTGTAATGTATCCAAGCGTTATATATTCATCTTCATAGTAAAATATTATTTTTTTGTCAAAGATTCTTCTCTTCGTTTCTATGGATAGAATTTTTTCATAATCAAATTCGGCAATAAATGTGTTTTTATATTGGCTAAAAAAGAGAAGTCTTTTATTAGTAGCAAGTAACATGCCAGGATATGGGACTTTATGCGTAATCATATAGCCAGTAAGTGAACATTTTAAAGTAGATAAAATCTTTTCTTCTTTATGTAATAGTTGTTTTGCAGCTGTTAAGATTGGATTCATTGCATACATTCCTTTTATTTTGATGTATGAATATTGTATCAAGAGTAAAAAGATTCTCAATATGCAATATTGCATATTGGACGTTTTATAGTTTTAATATTATTTTTTAAAAGAAAAAGTACGAGGTGATTCAATGATACGATTAGCAAAAGAGGCTGATGCAGAAGCAATAATGAATATTAGAAAAGAAATTATATTATCGGAAAATACTACAAAGTTTTTCATAGTATCTCCAAAGAAATTACCGAATGATATTGATGCAGAAAGAGAAAAGATACGGAAAAGTAATGAGAAAGGTAATCTTTATATTGTGTATGAAGTAGATTATAAGGTGGTAGGCTTTTTACTTTTCAACCGATATGAACTAGAACGGTTACAACACGCAGGCACAATGGGAATGGGGATTAAAGAGGCGTATTGTAATCAAGGCATCGGCACGAAATTAATTGAATTTCTTATTAGTTGGGCTAAAGGGCAGAAAGGTTTAGAGAAAATTTGCTTAGGTGTAGTTTCTGTTAATGATCGGGCAATTAAAGTGTACAAACGTATGGGTTTTGTAGAAGAAGGAAGACAACGAAAGCAAATTAAATATGAAGATGGATCATATGGAGATGATGTATTGATGGGCTTTTATATTAAATAAAGAATATATGGTATTAAGAAAAGGAATGTACATAACGTAAATTTCTAAAAGCAGTATATTGCCCATGCATTAACAGACTTTTACCTATGTATAATATTAATATAGTAAAATCATAACAACCGATATTGCAGTTTCCAATAATATACTATATAATCAATTTAAGAAAACGTTTTCATGCAAAGGGGGAGAATTTCGTGTCGACTATAGAGGACGTGGCGAAATTAGCAGGGTTATCAAGGACAACGGTTTCTAGGGTGATTAATAATCATCCATATGTTTCAGATGAGAAGAAAAAAAGGGTTCAATTAGCAATGAAGCATTTAGGCTTCGTTCCTAATTCTGCGGCGAGAAGGCTTCGTAAACAAAAAACGGAAACAATTGCGGTGCTAGTTCCAAGGATTACAAATCCTTTCTTCAGTAGATTTATTGAAGCAATCGAGATTGCTGCTTCTGAACATAAATATAAACTGATTATTTGTCAAACAAGATATTTACCGGAAAAAGAGATGGAGTATTTACAATTATTATCTACGAAACAAGTAGATGGGATTATTCTATGTTCACTAGAAAATCCGTGGGAAGATGTAGAGCCATACTTACAGCACGGTCCAATCGTGTTGTGTAATGAATATATTGAGGAAGCAAATATTCCAACAGTGAAGTTTGATCATGCGCAAGGAGCATACATAGCTGCGAAGCATGTGTTAGATCAAGGATATCGTAATCTTATTTTTTGCCGTGGTAACGAAACCAAAGTCGTTAGCCAGCAGCGAAAAATGGGCTTTTTACGTGCAATAACTGAGAAGAGCCGCCAAGTAGAAGCGATTGACTTTCTTGAAAACGCTTTCTCTTGGGAAGATGGAAAACGAATATTCCATGAAGTATTAAAGGACAAAAAAAATCCTACCGCGATTTTGGCAGGAGGCGATGAGGTAGCAGCTGGAATTATCTCAGAGGCGAAACGCCATAACTGGAGCATTCCAGATGATCTCGCTGTTATCGGTTTTGATAATCAAATATTATCGCAGATTACAGAACCAGGTATTACGACAATTGAACAGCCAATTGATGAAATGGCCAGAAAAGTTGTCGACCTGATGATGGATAAAATCCATACGAAAAATTATCGAAAAAAAGAATTGTATGAGTTTGAACTGGAGCTCTTGGTGAAAGGTTCAACGATGAAGGATAAGATGTTATTAGCCTAGTAGACTATGTCTGCTAGGTTTTTTTATGCTCAAAAACTACTATTCTTCGTGAACGCAATCATCACATTTGTTATGGTATGCTTCGTGTTGCTCATCAATTTCTTTCCCGCAGTGCGCACAAGTTTTCGTCGGTAAATTTCTGAAAAACTCCATTGGTTGATCGATCATGTCAATCCCTCCATTTCCATTTCTTACTATCATTGTATTAGTACAAAAAATAAAAGTCAACAACTGTTTTATAACAAAATTGAAAATTAATGAAAAAGTTTAGGAAATGGATTATAGTTAACAATGTAGGATGTAAGTAAAAAACTTTCTCAAGTACGGAGAAAAACTGCATTCCTACTCGGTTTTAGAAAGGATGGATACATATGAAAATGACTGTTGTCGGCTTTTGGGGCGGCTTTCCAGAAGCGGGAGAAGCAACGTCGGGGTATTTGTTTGAACACGATGGTTTTCGTTTACTTGTAGACTGTGGTAGTGGTGTACTAGCACAGCTTCAAAAATATATAACACCATCTCATATAGATGCAGTTGTACTGTCACACTATCATCACGATCATGTTGCGGACATTGGGGTATTGCAATATGCGAGATTAATTACGAGTGCGACAACAAGGCAACTACCGGAATTACCAATATACGGTCATACGTTTGACGAGAATGGATTCCATTCTTTAACACATGAACCACATACGAAAGGAATCGCGTACAATCCAGAAGAAACACTTCAAGTTGGACCGTTCTCGATTTCGTTCTTAAAAACTGTTCATCCTGTTACATGCTTTGCGATGCGTATTACAGCTGGAGATGATGCTGTAGTATACAGCGCTGATTCAAGTTATATTCCTGAATTCATTCCATTCACGAAAGATGCTGATCTTTTCATTTGTGAGTGTAATATGTATGCACATCAAGAGGCTGCAAAAGCAGGGCATATGAATAGTACAGAAGTAGCAAGTATTGCAAAAGATGCAAATGTAAAAGAACTTTTATTAACGCACTTACCGCATACAGGCAACCCATCTGATTTAGTAACAGAAGCAAAACAAATTTTCAGTGGCCACATTACGCTAGCGCATAGTGGCTACGTATGGAACTCATGAGGTGATACGATGTTATTTATTGATAATAAAGGAATTACAGATCCTAGAATAAACTTAGCGATTGAAGAATATTGTGTGAAAAATTTAGATATTAACGAAACATATTTACTGTTCTACATTAACGAACCTTCGATTATCATTGGTAAAAACCAAAACACAGTAGAAGAAATTAATGCAGATTACGTAAAAGAAAAAGGTATTCATGTCGTTCGTCGTCTATCAGGCGGAGGCGCAGTATATCATGATTTAGGAAACTTAAACTTCAGTTTTATTACGAAAGATGATGGAGACAGTTTCAGCAACTTCAAAAAATTTACAGAACCTGTAACGAAAGCGCTTAGTAAATTAGGCGTAAATGCAGAACTAAGTGGTCGTAACGACATTTTAGCTGAAGGTAGAAAAATTTCAGGTAACGCACAGTTCGCAACGAAAGGTCGTATGTTCAGCCACGGTACGTTACTATTTGACTCTGAAATCAATCACGTCGTATCAGCGTTAAAAGTAAAAATGGATAAGATTCAATCAAAAGGAATTAAGTCAATCCGTAGCCGCGTTGCGAACATTACAGAGTTCTTAAACGAAGAAATGACGACAGAAGAGTTTAGACAACTTCTTCTAGAAACAATTTTCGAAGGAGAAACAGAAATCCCAACGTATGAATTAACAGAAGAGGATTGGAAAGCAATCCATAAACTTTCTGAAGAACGTTACCAAAATTGGGATTGGAACTACGGAAAATCACCGAAGTTCAACTTACAACATTCACACCGCTTCCCAGTTGGACAAGTTGACGTTCGTCTTGAAGTGAAAAAAGGAACAGTAACAGAATGTAAAATTTACGGCGACTTCTTCGGTTCACTAGATGTTCATGATATCGAAGAGCGTCTAACAGGCGTTCAGTTCGATAAAGATGCATTCACTGCAGCTTTAGAAGGCGTAGATATCGCACGCTACTTCGGTAACATTACAACAGAAGATTTCTTACATTTATTCTTCTAAAAATGAGGGAGGCTTCCATAACGGGCAGCCTCTTTCTTTTTTGCGTAGATTGTCAGGTTTTGTCGGTAAGTCGATATAACTGAAAAATCGCTGATATAAATTGAGTTGCGCTGATATATTTGAAAAATCGCCGATATAAATCGAGCGGCGCTGATATAACTGAAAAATCGCTCATATAATTTCATTTACCACAAAACATAAAATCACAGGACATTTGCCCCTCGTAAAGGAATATATATATTCAAAAGGAGGCGAATCGAAATGAAAAGGGTAATGTACGTTGTATTATTACTCAGCTTCGTCGTCGGAATGACAGCGTGTAGCAGTGGATCGCCCTCAAGTCGTACAATTTTGTCTATCGGAAAACCAGCGGAGGATAATGTCATATATTTTACGCATACAGATAACAAACGAAAGATACATGATATACAAGACATGTTTCAAAATAAGAAGTGGAAAAGAAATGAAACATTCAGCACTGTTAATAAAACACCAGATGTCGTCTTATCAATAGATGAAGATAACAAAGGGTTACCGGCATTATATGTTACCGTGTATTTTCATGAAAATGGAGCGGACGTTTTGAATTTGTATGGGGAGTATACGAGCTTAAATAAAGAGGAACTTGAAAATCTTAGAAAAAAGATGAGTGCATATTATCCTAAAATGATTTTTGGTCTAGTGTTATAAATTACTTGTAAATAAAATCCCCTTATTTTTCCAAAGTAAACTAAGAGAAGGTGATCTGTCTATATGCAGTTAATAGAATATCACTTGCCACTTTAATTTTCTTTTAATATAATTAATTTAGAATTTTTAAATATTCTAAATTTTATAAAGGTGGGGTTTTTGTGAATCTCGTTCAATCTTTGGCTGAAACGGCAAAAAAGAAGGGGGAAAAACCGGCTTATATATTTATGGATCAGTCGGTCTCATATGACCAATTAAACAAAATGGTCACAAGGTTTTCTAGCAATTTAGCAGAAATGGGCATTGGAAAAGGGGACAATGTCGCATTAGTTGTTGGGAACTCACCACATTTTTTGGTCGGTTTATACGGAACAATGAAAGCCGGAGCAACTGTTATTCCAGTTAATCCAATTTATACAGCAGACGAAATGCATTATATTTTACAAAATGGAGATGTAAAAACAATCATCGTACTCGACGTCCTTCTACCTGTTATACAATCTCTTACAACAAGACTTCCTTCATTAGAAAACATCATCATATGCGAAACCTCATCAGATTTTAACCATACAGAAACCGAAAAAATGAAAACGTTTACTAGTTTTGTGGGGACTGGAGATACAACTTACGAAGGTCCTGAACTAGATGAAGAAGATGTAGCGGTTATTCTATACACATCGGGCACAACTGGAAAACCGAAAGGCGCTATGTTAACACATAAAAATTTATATAGTAATGCGAACGATGTGGCGTCGTATTTACAATATACGGCTGATGACCGCGTTGTTGCGGCACTGCCTATGTTCCATGTATTCTGTTTAACAGTTGCGGTAAATGCACCGATTGTGAACGGGGCAACGATTTTAATGTTACCGAAATTTAGTCCGAAAGAAGTATTCCGTATTTGTCGCACGTACGAACCAACGATCTTTGCTGGCGTACCGACGATGTACAATTATTTATATTTATTTGAAGAAGCAAGCGCAGAAGATGTGAAGACGCTTCGCCTTTGTATTTCCGGTGGTGCATCGATGCCTGTTGCTCTTCTGCAAAACTTTGAAAAACGTTTTAACGTTATTGTTTCAGAAGGATACGGTTTATCAGAAGCATCACCAGTTACTTGTTTCAATCCGCTAGATCGTCCTCGGAAACCAGGATCAATTGGCACAAATATTTGGCATGTAGAAAATAAAATTGTAAATGAACTTGGGGAAGAAGTACCTGTCGGCGCAGTCGGTGAATTAATTGTTCGCGGACCTAACGTTATGAAAGGATACTATAATGCACCAGAAGATACAGCTGCGACATTGAAAGACGGCTGGCTATATACAGGTGACTTGGCGAAAATGGATGAAGAAGGTTACTTCTATATCGTGGATCGTAAAAAAGATATCGTCTTAGTTGGCGGTTATAACGTATACCCTCGTGAAGTAGAAGAAGTATTATATACGCACGAATCAGTAGCGGAAGTTGTCGTAATCGGTGTTCCTGATGAAAACTTAGGAGAAGCTGTGCGAGCGTACGTCGTTTTGAAGCAAGCAAACGTAACAGAAGAAGAACTAATGCATTACTGTAGGTTACATTTAGCGAAATATAAAGTGCCGAAAAGCATTGAGTTTTTAATAGAATTGCCGAAGAATACGACGGGTAAGTTGTTAAGAAGAGCATTGAGAGAGAAAGCGATGCAAGTGTAAAAATGAGGCAACCATCTTTGGAGGTGGTTGCCTCATTTTTTTTGTATTGATTAAGCGGTGGTGCCATATATTTAAACCTGTATATGACCAACAAGGAGGGGACATACGTAGAACAGAAGAAATTAACGCTTACGTCGGGTGCAATATCTTATTTGTGAAATTATGGATGAACTCTGAAAGTGATAAGAACGGTAATTTTAATCAAAATGGAGTAGTGGACTGTGAATCAATGGCTACGGTGTTAGTAAATGCATATAAATTAGAATGGAATGAAAATAGTAAGTTACCAAAAGAATTTGCTGATTTGAAAAATCATTGGGCTCAACGTATGCCAATATTTTAGTTTAATAAGAAAATTCAAATTCCAAGTTGACACATGTGAATTACAGAATTAAAATGAAAAGAAATCGAATAGAATACATTAGAAGCTAATCAGATAAACTGAAGGCGCACAATGTTCACATTTGTGAATATATTGTGTGCCTTTTTCTATTGTATAAACTAAGGGGGCTTAACGATGAAAAAGTGGGGTAAGACAGCGTTTATGAAAAGTACAGGTGTTTTATTATCAGCAGTTGTACTTTTATCAGGGTGTGGTTCGGCAACATCCACTAGTAATTCTGAAGGAAGTGGAGATAAAAAAACAGTTGAGCTTTTAAATGTTTCTTATGATCCAACGAGGGAGTTATATCAAGATTTCAATAAAGATTTTGCGAAGTATTGGAAAGAGAAGCACGGGCAAACAGTAAATGTAAAACAATCACACGGGGGATCTGGAAGTCAAGCGCGCTCTGTTATTGATGGCTTAGAAGCAGACGTTGTTACACTAGCACTTGCTTATGATATTGATGCGATTAGTAAGAAAAAACAATTAGCAGAAGATTGGCAGAAGCGACTTGCGAATAATTCCACTCCATACACGTCAACAATTGTATTTCTTGTTCGAAAAGGAAACCCGAAAGGCATTAAAGACTGGGATGATTTAACGAAAAAAGGTGTGTCTGTCATTACACCAAACCCAAAAACATCAGGCGGGGCACGTTGGAACTATTTAGCGGCGTGGGGATACGCACTGAAAAAATATAATAATAGTGAAGATAAGGCGAAAGAGTTTGTTAGCCAAATTTATAAAAACGTAGAAGTATTAGATTCAGGAGCGCGCGGAGCAACGACAACATTTGTTGAAAAAGGAATTGGTGACGTATTAATCGCATGGGAAAATGAAGCGTTATTATCCCAAAAAGAGCTTGGAAAAGATAAATTTGAAATTGTAACCCCTTCTATTAGTGTACTTGCAGAACCACCAGTAGCGGTTGTAGATAAAGTCGTTGATAAAAAAGGAACGAAAAAAGTAGCAGAAGGGTATCTTGAATATTTGTACTCAGAAAAAGGACAGGAAATTGCGGCAAAAAACTTTTATCGTCCACGTAATGAAAAAGTAGCAGAAAAATATACATCTCAATTTCCGAAAGTTCAATTATTTACAGTAGATGAACTATTTGGTGGCTGGAAAAAAGCGCAGGAGAAACACTTTAATGACGGCGGCGTATTCGATAAAATTTATCAAAAATAATGCGTACTGCTAAAGGGGGATGAGGTGAAAGAGGATGAGGAAGAAACGTGTTTTACCAGGGTTTGGATTATCGCTTGGATTTACAATGTTGTACATGAGTTTATTCGTACTTATACCACTTTCTATCGTATTTATTCAAACTTCACAGTTAGGTTGGAAGAAGTTCGCTGGGGTTATAACGAACGAGCGTGTGTTGCATTCCTATCAAGTTAGTTTTACAACTTCATTTGCAGCTGCTATTGTAAATGCCATTTTCGGTTTATTAATAGCATGGGTGCTCGTACGCTACAAATTTCCAGGAAAAAGACTATTAGATGGACTCATTGATTTACCGTTTGCACTTCCGACAGCTGTAGCTGGTATTACACTTACAACGCTTTATGCGGAAAATGGATGGATTGGGAAAATATTTAGTCTGTTTCATATAAAAGTAGCTTTTACACCACTCGGAATTATCGTTGCGCTTACTTTTATCGGTTTACCATTTGTCGTTCGAATGGTGCAACCAGTGCTGCAAAATATTGATAAAGAAGTAGAAGAGGCAGCTTCGAGTTTAGGTGCATCCCGCTTACAAATATTTGTGAAAATCATTTTACCAGAAATCTTTCCCGCTCTTCTTGCCGGTTTTTCACTCGCATTTGCAAGAGCATTAGGAGAATACGGATCTGTCGTTTTCATCGCAGGTAATATGCCGATGAAAACAGAAATTGCACCACTGATGATTATGACGAAACTAGAACAATATGATTACGCGGGGGCAACAGCTGTAGCGACCGTGATGCTTATTATTTCCCTCCTTTTCCTTCTTCTTATTAATATGATTCAAAGCTGGAGTAGAAGGCATGAACTAAAAAGTGAATAGGAGGAGAGAAAATGGAACCAACATTATTAGAAAAGAAAATAGTAAAAAGCGTATCAGCTAAAAAAGAATCTAAGCTTGTACCAGGCGTACTAATTACGATTACAGTTTTATTTTTATCTCTCTTTCTATTACTGCCACTCATAACTATTTTTCTAAAAGCCTTTGAAAGAGGGATGGATGTATACATTGCCGCTATTACAGATCAAGAAGCATTTTCAGCAATTAGATTAACGCTTCTCGTTGCGTTAATCGTTGTGCCGCTTAATACGATATTTGGGGTAGCGGCCGCGTGGCTTATTACAAAGTTTCAGTTTAAAGGAAAACAAGTATTACTCTCTCTTATTGAACTGCCGTTTGCTGTGTCACCAGTTATCGCAGGATTAGTATTCGTCTTACTTTTCACACCGAGGGGTGCTCTTGGCGAATGGTTACTTGAACATGGAGTGAAACTCATTTTCTCTGTACCAGGCATTATTATCGCAACAATCTTTGTAACCTTCCCGTTCGTTGCACGTGAATTAATTCCAATTATGCAGGCGCAAGGGAAAAGTGAAGAAGAGGCAGCTTTATCACTTGGCGCAAGTGGCTGGAAAATGTTTTGGCGCGTTACGCTTCCAAATATAAAATGGGGTCTTTTATACGGCATGATTCTATGTAATGCCCGTGCTATCGGTGAGTTTGGAGCCGTTTCTGTCGTATCAGGTCACGTGCGTGGCATTACGAACACGATGCCGCTCCATATTGAAATTTTGTACAATGAATATCAATTTTCAGCAGCATTTGCAGTAGCGACGTTAATGTCATTAATTGCAGTGTTTACACTCGTTATAAAAAACTGGATTGAATGGCGAATGGAAAAACGACAATAAGGGGGATTACGGTGAGTATTCAAATTCAAGGTGTATCAAAGCAATATGGTACATTTCAAGCACTAACAGACATTCATTTGGATATTCCAAAAGGTGAACTTGTTGCCTTATTAGGCCCGTCAGGTTCTGGGAAAACGACGTTATTACGCATTATTGCAGGATTAGAAGAAGCGGATGGAGGCTCTGTTTCATTTGATGGAGAAGATTTAACAGACATTCACGTGAAAAACAGGCAAGTCGGTTTCGTCTTTCAGCACTATGCGCTCTTTAAGCATATGAATGTATTTGAGAATGTCGCTTTCGGTTTAAAAGTAAGAAAGAAAAGCTTAAGACCGTCAGCAGAAGCGATAGAAGAAAAGGTAACAGAATTATTAAAGCTCGTAAAAATGGATGGCTTTGCTAAACGTTATCCAGCGCAATTATCTGGTGGACAACGTCAACGTATTGCACTAGCCCGGGCACTTGCAGTCGAACCGAAAATTTTATTACTTGATGAACCGTTCGGTGCACTTGATGCAAAGGTGAGAAAAGAATTACGCAGATGGCTCCGAAAATTACATGACGAATTTCAAATTACGAGCGTATTCGTAACACATGATCAAGAAGAGGCGTTAGACGTTGCAGACCGCATCGTTGTAATGAATGAAGGCTGCATTGAACAAATGGGAACACCGGAAGAAGTATATGAAAACCCAGCAAGTCCGTTTGTATATGATTTTTTAGGAAATGTAAATTTATTTCATGGTCGCGTTCATAAAGGTAAACTAAATGTAGGATCGGTGGAACTAGAAGCACCAGAGCATAAGCACGTTTCAAACGTAGACGGAATAGCCTATGTAAGGCCGCACGACTTATCAATCTCTCGTACGAAACAAAGTGTAGATGCAATCCCAGCAAAAGTATCTTATTCTCACGCAGTCGGACCTGTCGTATATGTAGAATTAAAACGAGACGGAACAGATGAATATTTAGAAGCAGAAATTACGAAAGAACAGTTCAAGCAGCTGAACATTCAAGCGGGTGATTTCGTATACGTACAGCCGAAAGAAGTGAAAGTGTTTATTCCGGAGGATTTTGTAATTTAAATAAAAACCGAACCACCATCTAAATGGAGGTTCGGTTTTCTTTATTTTTTCTCTACTAATTTCTTATTCTTCCAATCTAGTGTGAACAATTTATTAAATGTTTTTTGATCAACGTCTTTTACGTTGTTTCCAACCCAGTTTGCAGTTCCGAATGTGTAGCCTGGACGAAGTTGGTAATCGTCGGCGTGTTTTGTATAAGCGACTTGTAAGTTAGATTGATCTGTATTTTTTTCAGAGATAACAACAGCGATCATACCAGGAGAGAAACCGCTATTTGTTAGCGCTGGAAGTTGATCCATCGGTATTAAATTACCTTTTGCATCAGATTCATATAGGTATGTGCGAGAGTACATGAAAAGTTGGTTTCCATATAAAGAATGATAGGAGTCACGTGTGTAAATACCCCAGTTTTGATTGTTATATCCGTTAAAGAATACGTTCCACTTTACGTTTTTGTTTGTTTGGTCAATTAAATTTGTTTTATAACTAGTTTGTTTATAGCTTACAGAGTCAGACCAAGTGACTTGACCAGTTGCACCAGCTTCACCGCTAGGGCCATTAGGCGTTACAGAAGCTTTAACAGAGCCACCAAGTTGATAAGATACGCTAGATGTTACAGTCGTTTCTTCTACAGCATTTGTAGGTGCTACGTTAAAGAAACGAGCG
This sequence comes from Bacillus sp. GMa5/1, assembly GCF_050172015.1. Classification (NCBI taxonomy): domain Bacteria; kingdom Bacillati; phylum Bacillota; class Bacilli; order Caryophanales; family Bacillaceae; genus Bacillus; species Bacillus sp. GMa5/1. The sequence continues at coordinate 35,871 of NZ_JBNLYC010000027.1, forward strand.
CTGTTATCTTGAAGGTTAAATGCAACATCATATTGTGAAGGATAACGTAATGTTGCACTAGCGCCAGGGATTGGGTAGTTATCAATAGGTGCATCACTTATAGTAGGATTTGCTTTTAGAAAACTACCAGTTGTATTAATAACGGCAATCTGTTTATCAGCGCTTGGGTCATCGATAAAAGTTACCTTTAAAGACATTGTCATATTATCAGCTTGATCATTATTAAATGTATTATAGCTCGTATGTGTTTTTGCGTTTTGTCCGATATCTGTTACAACTTGCGATGTTGTTTGAGCATAAGCAGCAGGTGTTGAAAGAGTTACAGCGCTACTAGCAAAAACAGCGGATAATGCTAAACATTTTAAGTATGTTTTAGAACGTTTCATACAATCACTTCCTTTTATCTTTGTCGATATATGTCGTATTACATTTATATCGTAACATGAAAATAAAACGGAATGGATGGTTATGCATAATTGCATAGATGAGTTTTGAAGGATAAAGATAATAGAATTTCATCCAACACTTAAGACTCAAAAATGTCCATTACAGCCGTTCTTAAAAATTTTAAGACAATATGTTTATCAATGTTCTTATTCTGAAGATTGAAGCGCTTAATATTTACGTTATAAGTGCATAACAAGTTATAATAGAAGAAATCAATAAGGAGGCTGGCTGTGAAGAATCTTCGTTATCTCAATATATTTACCATATTAATTATATACACACTACTTATGTTTTACATCGGCTGGAACGGATGGGTTTGGCTTCATGCGGTATTTGGCTGGGAATCTTGGGGATATTATGCTTTTATAGTTGCATTTATTTCATATGCGTACATTCTCGTGCAAGTGTTTAAGTTTTTGCCATTTCTGCGAACGATAGGTTCGATTTGGTTTGCAGTTATACAATATGCGCTTATGTTGTTGCCATTAGCTAATATTATGGTCTTTCTTTTACAGTTTTCAGTAGAGAAAGAAGCGGCAATTATTTGGACAGGGGCGGCTGTGATAGCTGCATTTATCTTTATCTTTGCGTATGGAGTATTTAATGCGTATAGTCCGGTAGTAAGAAAGTACGAGGTGCACATACCGAAAAAGGTAGAGGGGCGTAAAAGTTTACGCATTGCGATGGCTTCTGATATGCATTTCGGTAAACTGTCTGGCGTTTCGCATTTAAAAAGACTTGTTCGTCATGTAAATGAGATGGAACCTGATATTATTTTACTGCCAGGTGATATTATCGATGATCATCCAGGTGTGTTCATTCAAAAGAATATGGGACCAATCATGAAACAAATGAAAGCACCATTAGGCGTATATGGTGTTTTAGGGAACCATGAATACTACGGTAGAGCGGTTCCAGAGTTTTTACAAGAGATGGATAAGATTGATATTCGTATTCTTTTAGATGAAGTAATTACAATTGAAGATGACTTTTATCTCATTGGAAGAAGAGATAAAACAGAGCGAGATCGTCAAAGCTTTGAACAATTAATGAGTACGGTAGATAAATCGATGCCTGTTATCGCAATGGATCACCAGCCATTTGAGTTGAAACAAGCAGCAGCGGCAGGTGTAGATTTATTATTATCCGGTCATACACACCGCGGACAAATGGCGCCCAATCATATTGTAACGAGAAGAATGTACGAGCTAGACTGGGGATACGCACAAAAAGGCGCGTTCCACGCAATTGTTTCTTCTGGATTTGGATTTTGGGGACCACCGCTTAGACTTGGAAGTAGGTCGGAGATTGTGCAGGTAGAAGTTACATTTGAATAGGGGTTATGAAATAGAGAGCTGATGGCTCTCTATTTTTTTTAATAAAAACAAATAACAATAAATATTTATGTTGGTGCTAATTTCATAAAAGAGATAAGATTATAAGACTCGATCAAAATAAAGGGGGATTGTAAGTGATCATATCAGATGTACTATACGGAGAATTTGAAGTGGATCAAGTAGTAGAAGAATTAATTTCAAGTAAATCTATGCAAAGACTAAAGGGAATTCATCAAGCAGGCGCAAGTTACTTAATGAACGAGAAATGGAATGTAACGCGCTTTGATCATTCAGTTGGTGTTATGTTATTAGTGAAAAAACTAGGTGGTTCAGTAGAAGAACAGATTGCTGGTTTACTACATGACGTATCACATACTGCTTTTTCCCATGTGATTGATTACGTTTTTCATAATGAAGATGAAAGTTATCATGAAGAGATATTTAGTTCTGTTGTGAAAAACTCAGAAATTCCAGCGATTCTTGCGAAGTATGGTTATAACTATGAAGATATTTTGTTAGATGATTCGAAATGGACGTTACTCGAAAGGTCAGCACCAGAATTATGCGCAGACAGAGTGGATTATACATTACGAGATATGTATACATATGGGTATATTTCTTTAGAAGAAGTTCACAGTTTTTTAGAGGATGTCATCGAAGTAAAGGGGAAAATGGTTCTGCAAAATATCGAAATAGCGGAATGGTTTACAGAAACGTATTACAAGGAAGTAATCGATTTCTTTATGGAACCAATGAATATTTACGGAAATGATATGTTAGCGAAAACGTTAAAGGTAGCTCTTCATAAAAGGATTATTCATGCAGATGATTTTCTTCTTGAAGATGAGGAGCTTATTTCGAAATTGCAGCAATGTAATGACCCCGAAGTAGAAGCTTTATTAAGCAAAGTTCATCGAAATGTAAAGGTAAAAGAAGATAGAAACGATTATGATTTACATCAGAAAAATAAAGTGCGTCTTATTGATCCGCCGTTACTTCGTGAAGGGAAAATCGTTCAGTCGTCTGTTGTGTCAGAAAACATAAGACAGATGAGTGATATTGCTTATGAAAAAGCGGTGAGAGGGATGTATGTGAAAGTGATTTCGAATTAAAAAAGAAGTAGCGCATCGTTTTTAGAGCGCTACTTCTTTTTTATTAATGATCAAACCAATTCCAAATCTCAATATCTCCAAGAGTCGCATAACGTACGTGCGGGGAGTTTTGTAATTTTAATAACTCTTTCGATGGGCCAGTAATAACAATTCCGTATACTTTTACACCGTTATCCTTTACATATTGATAACGTTTATCTAAGTTTAGTTCTTTCTCAGAAAGCGCTGCTATTTTGCTTACCGTTTTTTTATGGATAGAAAGGACGCGCATCATTTCGGTTACTTTGTCTTCTTGCGTTTTCTGCCCGTCAGTTTCATTATCGAGGAATCTTACATGTTCTGGAAACCCTATAGCTTCTCCGCCATGTAGGATATAGTCATCTACATTTTTTCTTTCTTGTCCTGTATCTAAAGCGTACCATACAGGAGTTGGAGGGAGTTTTTGTGCCTCGAATATGCTATATAAAAGCGGTTCTAATTCTTTTAAAGTGTAAGCTTTATCAAAAGAAATTGCTACTTCTGCAACGGTTCCATCATGTACTTTTGCAAGTGTATCCCATACTTTTTTTGATGAATCCTTTAAATAATCACCCAGCTCTGTTTTTGGATGAACAAAGAAGAGTTTTGGTTGATAGAACGGATTCATCCAAGTTTGCTTCGTGATATCTACAGATGATAAGAAGCTTTTTGTTTCTATTGTACCGAGGGGCATTTCTTTTTTACCGATGGTTCTTACTAAATCAAATTGGCTATTCGTACGGAAAAAAGCTTCTACACTTGTTCCGCCTCCCATAACGCGGCTATTTGGGATAGTTGCTTCAAGTGCAAGCGAAGGAACCTCTCTAATTTCTTTTAGCCTTTTATCATTATTAGATTGAAAATAAAAGGCTGATAATACCCCGCCGATTATATAGATAACGATGCAAATTGATAATATAAAACCAAACGTTTGTAAACGATGTTTCCACTTAATTCTCCAAAAAGGAATTTTAATATCTTTTGGAGGTAACTTTTTCTTAATTGGTTCTGTTTTTGTTAACAGCTCATCTAAGTAAGCTTCACACTCTTCACATGACTCAATATGACTTTCTAACAGTTCTTGTTCATCATGCGTGAGCGTTCCATTTTCATACTTCTTCCATAGTTTTTTAAATTCTGCACAGCCCATCTGTATCACTCCTTTATGCTTTTTATTTCTTTTCGTCCCCTGTGTAATTCAATTTTCACTTTCGCTAATGAGAAACCAGTCATTTCTGCTATTTCCTTATAGGAGAATCCATAGTAATCTCGTAGTAGCAGGGCATTTCGTCTTTCGAGCGGAAGAGAAGATAAACTGTCTAACCAACTAGCAATCTCATGTTTTACGAAATATTCATGTTCTGTACTTGGCACGTTTGGTAAATGGAATTCTTCCACTGTAGTTGTGTTATACTTTTTTTCTTTTCGATACCAATCGATAAAGGCGTTGTAGGCTATTGTAAATAACCACGGCCTAATTTCTTCTCCTTTATAATAATCAATATGGACGAGCATTCGGTAAAAGGTTTCTTGCATGAGATCTTCCGCATAGTGGGAATCTCCGGTTAGGGAGAGAAGATAGCGAAATAAATCTTGCATATGCTCGGAGTAAATGTCTTCTAATGATTGTTTGCGTTTCACTACATTTCCCTCCCTTCATACATAACAACGAAATACATATAAAAAAGTTACAATTTTTTATGGAATTATAGTAAAAAACGTCAAGAATTGGATAGGATTCTCTTTTATCATAATACATATAAGGCGGGTGAACAGAGATGGAAAGCTATGAAACACAAATTCAAAGATCAATTGATTATATTGAGGAAGATGTAATGGAAAAACAGACGCTGCGTAATTTAGCACGTATTGCAGGTTTTTCTGAGTCGCATTTTCATCGTGTATTTCAGGTATTAGTAGGTGATACAGTAATGGAGTATGTTCGAAAGCGGAGGTTAGCCCGGGCAGCTTATCAACTTTCTCATACGGATGAAAAAGTTATTGATATCGCATTTGAGCATGGCTTTCAATCTCACGAAACGTTCACGAGAGCCTTTAAGAAATTATTTCAAATGACCCCGAGTGAATATCGAAAACAAGAAATTGAAACACCGATGTATTACAGCGTGAATGTAAAGCAAAGAAAATTAAATCCGTATTTAGGAGGCATACAAATGGAATATCGTATTGTAAATAAACCAGAATTTTTAATGGCAGGTTATGAACTGAAGACGACAAGTAAAGAAGGGAAAAACCATCAAGACATCCCAGCATTTTGGCAAGAATATTTACAAAAAGATCTTGGAACAACGATTCCGAATCGTAAAGATACGAGCCAATGGGTAGAGCTTGGATTATGTACTGATTTTAATTTAGAAACAGGGGACTTCACTTATATTATTGGAATGGAAGTTACAGACTTTGAAAATGTACCAAATGAAATTGCAAAGCGTACTTTCCCTGCAGCAACATATGCAGTATTTACAACGCCGAAAGTTCCTCATAAAGAAATGGTATCGTCTATTCACCAAACTTGGAATGCAGTATTCTCAGAATGGTTCCCACATTCAGGGTATGAACATTGCGGAGTTACAGAGTTTGAACTGTACGATGAGCGTTGCCACGAAGATAAGAGTGAGTTTGCACAAGTAGAGCTTTGGATACCGGTGAAGAAAAAATAATAAGGTAAGAGCGAATCATTGGGAGATGGTTCGCTTTTTCATAAAAGGAGAAATGGGAAAATGTTCAAAAAACTAGAATGTGTATCTATACATACGAAAGATATAGAAAGATCAGTTTCTTTCTATAAAGAAATGGGAATGAAGCAAAACTGGATGATAGAAAGAGAACTAGAAGAAGGAGCTATTTGGACGTTAATAGGATTGAAATTTCCAGATGAGAAAAGTTCGGAGTTAGTAATAAGCAATCATCCGGATATTAATTTTACGGAAGTCGAAGTATTAGTAGAAGATGTACAACAAACGTATGAGAGTTTAAAAGATAATAAAGATGTAAAGTGGATTCGCGAACCATTTCCAACAGAATCAGGACATGTTGCAGTAATGGAAGCACCTGATGAGAATGTGTTTGTGTTAGTAGGGAAATAGCTGAAATATGGAGTGACCTTTCATAGTGAGTTATGAAGGGTTATTTTTACTTTGTATAGTAGTAGAGGAAGTAGGTTAGTATTGTCGATTTTTGTCGGTAAGTCGATATATCTAGAAAATCGCTGATATATTTTGAATTGCGCCGATATATTCAAAAAATCGCCGATATAATTTCATATACCGCTAAAACACCTCAAAAAAAACGATCTGCATAATTTCAATTACCGCAAAACTCTCCCAGAAAAGAAAAAAAGACGCCACATAGCGTCTTTCCTACGAACGAAACGGAAACACAAGAATAATCGTCGTTCCTTTTCCGAGTGCACTATCAACGGAAATTGTCCCGTTATGAGCATGAACGAGCTGTTTTGTAATGGCTAGGCCAAGTCCAGTTCCAATGTTGCTTTCTTCTGTGTTTGTTCCGCGGTAATATCGTTCAAATAGAAGTTCTTTCGTTTTTTCATCCATTCCTTTTCCATCATCTGAAATGGAGAGTGTAAAGGAATTAGCGTTTTGTGATAGTTTTACGATGACAGTAGTTGTTTCGTTATTATGTTTTACCGCGTTTACGAGTAAGTTTTCGATAATACGCTGGAACCATTTTTCTTCAATGAAATATTGAATTTTATTTGAGCTCGGTACGAATTCAATATTTTGATTTTGGAGTGTTGGATTGTTAATAAATTGCAATAATACTTTTTGAACGAACTGATTGATTTCAACGTTTACGTGTTGGGCAGGAAGGCTGTTATTTTTTAATTGATACGTTAAGCTTAAATCATCAATTAATGTCGTCATATATTGAGATTTCTCTTTCATAACACTACCAAATTGCTGAATATCACGATCAGTCCAGTTATATTGATTCGATTCGAGTAATAATGCGTAGCCATATATAGAGCTAAGTGGTGTTTTTAAATCATGCGTTAGACCGGTAATCCATTCTTCTCGTGTTTGCTGGAGTACTTGCCTCATCGCATCATTTTTTTTGAGTGTAATAGAAAGGTGTTCTAGTGAACTTGTTACATCTCTAAACAAACGGAATGACCATTTTTCTTTACCAGATCGCCGGAACCTGACAGGTTTTCCTTTTTTACTAATAGGTTCTTCATACTTTCCACCAGCGATATTTTTTAGCCAGCGCATCGCATGTAATAACGGTTTTCCGAATTTATTACCGTACCAAATAGAAAGAATGACTAAATAAACAAATACGATAAGAAGGATTAATCCGCATCCGATGAGAAACTTCTTAGTAAATACATCTTCAATTTCGTCATCTGGATAGTAGTGCTCATTTTTTGCAGTTACAACGAGAAGGTTGCCACTATTTGCATCGTAAAAGCTAGACGTGTTTTCTTTATGATTCCACGGTTCTTTTTCATTAAGGGCAATTTGTATTGCTGAAAATGTTTTTTTCTTTCCAGTTGGATAGGAAAAAACCTCTTCGCCATTTTGATTAAATATTTGAAGTGTTGCTTTTTCTTTAGATAGTAACTGTTTTTCTTGGTCTGTTAATGCGAACGAATCCATCGTTAAAGAGGAATGCTCCTTTTGAATTGCTGTCAGTAACGCATTGCTTTTTAACATACCACCATAAATAACAAGTGCTTTCTTTTCTTCTAATTCAATTTCCCAATATGTAAATTTATAATTGCTTTCGATATGATGTTGTATATATGCGACTAAAGATGTCTTCGTATAAGCATCCGGAACATCATTTGGTGTATTAAAGTGGTAGAGGATTTTTCCGTTTTCATCTACAACTTGGAGCCAATCATTTTTCTCCTTTATTAAATCTTGCACTTCAGATTGTAACGAAATATGCCCATCTTCTGAAGAGATGTATCTTGAAATTGTAAAACTATCAGAATCTGGAATGTTAGGTTCGTATAAAGTACTAGTAAGAAGAAAAATTAAATAAGTAAAAGCAGCAACTACAGCGATAAGTAATGTAACTAAAACAAAAACGTGTTGCATGATAAATTGAATAATAAGTCGTTTATTAAAATTCATATCGTCACCCTACTTTGTAACGAACTTATAACCAAGCCCGCGAACGGTTTTTATATATTCTGGTTTACTTGGATCATGTTCAATTTTTTCACGTAGTTTTCGAATGTGGACCATAACAGTGTTGTCATCGCCATTATAGGCAGGTGCTCCCCAAACTTTTTCATATATTTCCTCTTTCGAAAATACGTAGTTCGGATTCTCGCAAAAGAAGAGTAGTAGTTGAAAGAGTTGAGCAGAGCATTCGACAATGTGCCCATCTACTGTTAGTTCTGCAGAGTGCTGATCAATTTCAAATCTTCCAAATGAAATTGAGTGTGGTTTTTGTTCGTGTGGTACGGTTTGTTTCATATGTCTCCGAAGCTGTGCTTTCATACGTGCTACTACTTCTAATGGATTAAATGGTTTCGTAATATAATCATCTGCACCGTATGAAAATCCGGATATTTTATCTAAATCAGATGCTTTTGCTGATAGGAAGAAAATTGGACAATCTGTTTGTTGGCGAATGATTGGACAAATATCAAAACCAGATTGTCCAGGAAGCATTACATCTAAAATAATTAAATCGTAATTGTTTTGCTTAGTTAGAGATAAAGCCATTTCAGCTGATGTTGCAGTTGTAATATGAGAAAAGCCTTCTTTTTCAAGAATGGTAGTTAGTAATTGTAAAATTGCTGTTTCATCATCAACGAGTAAAATATTTGCTTGGTACATAAACATCCCTCCTAATTTTCTCGAATATCATATCATCATTTTGTAACTTATGGAATTTTTAAGGAAATTTTAAGGTTTTCTTTCGCAAAAAATTAAGAATCAAATGATATGATAAAAGTAACATAGGGGAGGAGATGAGTGTGAACCCGTTTCAAGTGATGCGAGCTAGATATTTTTTAATTGTATTTGCACTATTAATTTTAATAGCGAGAAGTAGTGGCGATTTGCTAACAAGTATATTTCATATACAAAATTCTTCTTTTATAAATATCCTTATATTCTATATCCTTCCGATGGTATGGATTTCTTATGAGTATAGAAAGCACCACATTTCATTTTCATTATTTGTTAATAAAAATGAAACATTTAACTTGGTACAAGTTTTATACATTACGGTTATGTTATGCATGTTTAGTTACGGGTATCTTATTTTGTATATGTATAGTTTTGCATGGATTACACCGGACTTTATTATGAACGCCCTGCATGAACCAATTGTAGATAGTACTGGGGGATATGTATCTCAAGTCATTAGGGTCGTATTCATCGCACCAATTATCGGGGAATTTGTTTTTCGCGGATTTTTACTTCAACGTTTTGCAACAAAATGGGGAACGAGCATAGCGACCATCGTTGTAGCAATATTGTTTGCGTTGTTACATGTTGATTTCCTCGGTGCAGCCATATTCAGCATCGTATTGTCAATCGTATATATTCGTACGAAAAGTTTACTCATGCCAATTGCAATACATATGTTAAACAATGCATTTGTAATAGGTGCGTCTTTTCTAATAAGTAGAGAAAAAATTATTAGTTTTGCCGATTTCTCAAATTATACGACATTCTTTCCTGGACTTATTATTTTTATAACAGGATTAAACTTAGTACTTATCTTTTTATTTGTTAATCGCAAATATTGGAGTAAAGAAGTGCCGGTTATATATGCAGAGCAGGAAAAGAGCTTTTCAGATGTAGTCGGGAGTAAATAAGATGAAGAAGACGGTTGAAAAAATATTAAAAGACATTATAGATTCTACGTCTATTACAGATATGTGTGATAAAAGCGTTTGTCATTGGCTTCAACCTGTAGTAGATACGATTGTGTTTCCAGAGTATTACTTATTTTCTAGTACTCATTTAAAAGAAAATATTATTTCTCTTCTTATTGTGTTCGGGGTTTTACTAATATTTGGTCTAATT